>JANQDY010000147.1 GCA_028278625.1 Thermodesulfobacteriota bacterium | reverse complement strand
GAGATCGATGAAAGGGATGATGATCCCGCCTCTTTTTTCTATCATCTCGGGGTGGCGGCTCGGGCCGCCTCACCCCTGGAAACGGACCCTCTCCCCCTTTTGACCCCTGAGTACCTGCAAAGCCTGCCCACCTTCACAAAGAACTACTTTGAACAGCTCTTCGGAAATCTCCCTACCGGTAACATCGTGGTGTTTGACAATTTCCAGGATGCTTCCCAAAGGTCCTTTCATGACATGATGCAAAATGGCCTGTCAAGGATACCTCAGGGGATCAGAGTGGTCATTGTCAGCCGACAGGATCCTCCTTCTCCATTGGCGCGTCTCTTGGCCAATGGGGCCATTGATTTCATCGGTTGGGATGATTTGCGGCTGACGCTGGTTGAATCCATTGAAATCGCCAAAATGCGGTTGAAGGAAAAGCCGGGCAGATCCTTTGAAAAAACCATCCGATCTTTCCACGATCAGACAAAGGGATGGGTCGCGGGGCTGATACTCATGCTGGAACATTCCAAACTGGCGAAACTCACACCGGATGTGCTGCCCACGGAAAGCCAAGATCTCATCTTCAACTATTTTGCGGAGGAGATTATCCGCAAGGTCAATAAAGAGTTGCGTCTCTTTTTGATGAAAACAGCCTTTCTGCCCAGGATGAGTGATCCAATGGCTGAAGCCTTGACCGGCAACGGAAACGCCGCCGCAATTTTGGATGATTTCAATAAGAACAATGATTTTACCTTCAGATTCTCTCGGCCCTCGGGTGTCTACTATCAGTACCACGATCTGTTTCGGGAGTTCCTGGTGGAACGGGCCCGAAAAGAATGGTCCGCCGGTGAGTTTGCCGCCAATCAGCAAAGCGCCGCACTTGTCTTGAAACAGCAGGGAATGTTGGATGACGCCGCCGAACTGCTGATTGAGTGCCGGGATTGGGGGAACCTCATCCCCATCATTCTCGAAAACGCGCCCCAAATGGCTCAGGAAGGAAAAAACGAGACCCTTCACGGATGGATACAATCCATACCCGCAGCCATATTGAAAGGGACCCCATGGCTCAGCTATTGGAAAGGGATTAGCGGAATTCCCATCAATCCCCAAGAGAGCCTGAAGGATCTCAAAACCGCCTTTGAGTGCTTTCGGACGGATCAGGAGATCGCCGGTATTTTCATGGCATGGTGCGGCATTGTGGATCTTTTCTCTCTCGTATTTGAAGCGAGGTATACGGAGATGTCGCCATGGATATCCATGTTTGACCGCCTCAAAAGAGAATACCCGGTCTACCCGTCAAAAGCAGTTGAACTCCAGGTGTGTGCCAGCAGGTTGCACGGTCTGCTTCATTGCATGATGTGGCACCCGGACATACCAAAGTACGGTGAAAGAGGCCTTTTGCTCTCCCGGGAGACCCGCAATATCGGTCTTCGCATGAAAATCGCGGCCGACATGGCCACTTATTACATGTGGATGGGAGAAATGGCCAAGGCGCGCTCCATGCTTGACATTTTGGAAAAATTCACCGGTTCTGACGCAGCCCCTCCCATATTTCGAATTGGTGGAAAACTGATTGCAGCAGTATACGATTGGCTTAATACGCATCATGACAAATGCCTGAGTAACGTAAAGCAAATTCTGAACATCGCACAACAGACCGGATTGCATGGCGCGGATTATTTTGTTCTCGGGCACGGGGCTGCCAATCTTTTGAGCCAGGGCGATCTTGAAAGTGCCCGTGAATACCTGGAGAAAATCGCCCCTCTGGCCAGGCAGGCAAAACCCCATGTTTCCACTTTCTATTACGGGCTGGCCGGATGGGAGGCATATCTTGAAGAAGATTATCCCCGCGCCGTTCAGCTTTTCGAAACGGGCCTTGAACTGAGTGCCCTTTACAAGGAAATATCCCTTTCAATGCGGCTCTCCCTCTATTTCGGTCTGGCCCACAGCTATTTTGAATACGGTGCCAAGAAAATAGCGGGGGATCAGTTGGTTCAACTTTTCGAAATCGCAAGAAAATCGAAGAGCCGGCTGTTTGAATTGGCGTATCTTATCACCAAAGCGCGCCTTTTACTAGCAAAAGGCCCAAAAGAGCTGAATGACACGACCGGGGAAGAGGAAATGTACGAATCCGGACTGGACGCCTTAAAAAAGGGCATGGCCGCGAGCCGTGAAATCGGTCTTTTCAACTTTTTGCCGTGGCTGCCGTCGGTCTGGTGCGAGCTTTGCGTCAAAGCGCTGGAAAACGGGATCGAAGAGGCATATGTGAAGGATCTGATCATCCGCCGCAATTTGGTCCCCGACCCTTTCCCCGTTCATTTGAAAGAGTGGCCCGTTCCTTTTCGCATATTCACCTTCGGTAGGTTCTCGGTTATGGAGAATGGAAAATCGATTTTGTTTTCACGGAAGATTCCGAAAAAGCCCCTGGAAATTCTGAAGCTTCTGGCCGCCCACGGCGGAAATGTTCACGAGGATCGTTTGAGCGATTGTCTGTGGCCCGATGCGGAGGGAGACATGGCATACAAAGCATTGAAGACCAATCTCCACCGGCTCCGAAAGGTCCTTGGGAACAACCAAGCCATCGTGCATCGGGAAGGGAGTATCCACATGGATCCTCGCTATTTATGGGTGGATACCCTGGCGTTGGAGCGTCTTTTTGAGTTGTGGAAGGATGAAACGGGCGATAGGGACAAAACGGTCGATGTAACCGAAAATCTGACGACAATGGTCTTTGATCTCTACGAGGGAGCGTTCTTGGAGGATGACCGTGAGACCTCGTGGGTCATCGCTTTTCGGGAGCATTTCAGGAACAAGTTTCTGCAATTCGTTAAAGGTATCGGAATGTCTTATGAGAAAAAGGGCGAATGGGCAAAAGCCGTAGACTGCTATCTTAAGGGTTTGGATGCGGATGACACGGCAGAGGTTTTCTATTTTCGTCTGATGACCTGCTATCAAAACCTGGGACGAAACGCCGAAGCCTTGAGAGTGTATGGCCGCTGCAAAAAGGTCCTGTTATCCGCCTTGGGCGTGGAACCGTCACCCGAAACGGAAGCCGTTTACAAGACTTTAACAACCGTGTCTCATTAGATCCGGATGCCATCTTTCGGCCGTGACGCCCTGTCCCTTTTGTGCAATGTTTTCCTTGCAACCCCCATTTTTCCATGCAAAGTGGAGGTTTGTACTCCAGAACAATTGATTCGCCTGAGATTAAGAGCTTTGTTCTATTCGGTCTGAGAGGAACCGGGAAAACCACCTGGGTAAGGGAATTTTTAAAGTGAGGTCACAACCTCCATGAGGTCTTCCGGTTCCCGGCTGTTCTCCAGGCGGAAAAGGGCCGACACCAGGTTCTTGACGCTCTACAGTTCTTTATCCCGGTATTGCCCTTCGTCCAGCAAGAGAGAAGAAATCCTGGGACGGTAGCGCTCCAGACCTCCGGACACACGCTGGATCAAATCCGACATCTCAGCGGATGCTTCCCAGCGGCGCCTGCCGTTGTACAAAACGACCGGCAGCACCGGCGGCAGTTTGCCATCCGCGCTCAGCTGTTTGGTCCGGATAAGATCCTGATACAGCGGCCCCACATAGACCATGATCCGTAGAGGCATATACACACCAACGGTTGTTTGAAACTTCAAGAGCAGATAGACGTACATCCACTCTTTTCCCCAGCGTGCACGCCAGACGATGTCGTCCATGGCGGTTCCGTATGTCATCGCTTGCATAAGCGCCTGAGATCATTTCAAGGGTCCCGAAATCGAGGTCCTTGACCCATTCTTCCTCCACGAAGCCTTGGAGTAGGTCCCTGACCATATCAGCATGGCAAAAAAAGAAGTTTGTAGCTGTTGTCGTGGGATGCCATTGTGATTTCATGATATCCCCAGGAAACGATCCTTGTCAATCTCCAAGCTCAAAGGAAAAAGGCGGTTTAGCGAGGGCATACCCGCAAAAAAAGAGCCCGGGAGTCAGGCATCAGAAATGCGTTGCCTCCCCGATTCTGACGCCCGAATTCACTATTCTGAAAAAAAAGGCGTAAGACCATTGGTTCTCACATCCGAATATTCAGGGAGGTTGGGCCAAAGGGCAACGGATATCGCAGTAATATCAGATGCCTATAAGAAAATCGAATCTGTAACCTATCTGTAACCCACGCTATCGTAGAATATTCAAGGCACACATCTTTGGAATGGATAAGAAATCAAAGCCGCTTTGGATCGGACATCCGGAGGAAACCAATGACACGACAAGGCAGTGACTTCTCGAACCTCGTATCCCTTTTGCAATACAGGGCAGAAAAACAGGGAGACATGACCGCTTACGTCTTTTTGACGGACGGTGAAACCCGCGAAAAGAAAATTACTTACGGCCAATTGGACAGAAAGGCCAGAGCCATCGCGGCAACCCTTCAAAATGAATTTCCATTCGTAGAAAAAGCGTTGCTGATCTATCCATCCGGATTAGAGTTTTTGTGTGCATTCTTCGGTTGTCTCTATGCGGGAACAATAGCTACCCTGGCCTACACCCCCAAACCTAACAGATCTTCCGGCAGGCTATCGGGAATTGTACGGAATTCAAAGGCATCTGTTGCCCTTACGACCAAAAAAATGATGCAGAAGTTCCAACGAAGCGGTGGTTTCAAATGGGAATTGGCGTCATTGAAATGGGTGACCAGCGAGACCATTGATCGCGGGTATTCTAATTATTGGCAGGAACCGAGTGTAAGCGGTCAGTCACTTGCTCTAATACAGTATACATCCGGGTCAAGCGGATTCCCGAAGGGTGTGATGGTGACTCACAAGAATCTATTTCACAATTCGGCTTTTATCCGCAAAAGGTGCAGGCACACAACAGAATCCCGCCACCTTAGCTGGCTACCACACTACCACGACATGGGGCTTATGGGTGCCATTGTAGAACCAATGTATGTTGGTTTCCCCGCCTATTTCATGTCTCCGGGTCATTTTATCCAAAAACCTTTCAGGTGGGTCGAGAATATTTCCAGGCTGAGAATTACCACGAGCGGAGGACCCAATTTTGCCTATGATCTTTGTACTCAAAAGATTCGCCATGAGCAGTGCAACGGCCTTGATTTGAGAAGTTGGGATTTGGCTTATAACGGTGCCGAACCAATTCGCTCCGAATCGTTGGAACGCTTTGCCCGTGTATTTGAATCCTATGGGTTTAGAAAAGAGGCGTTCTTTCCCTGCTACGGCATGGCTGAAGCAACGCTCTTCATCTCGGGCGGCTTAAAGCAGGAAAAACCGAAAGTCGTGCACGTGGATAAAAAACATCTGGAGCAAAACCGGGTTGCTTTCTGCAATCCCACTGATCCGGATGCCCAAGGTCTTGTCGGTTGCGGTCGGACATGGCTGGATCAGACCATTCGGATCGTTGATCCTGAAACCTCGACACCGTGCCCGGATCACGACATCGGTGAGATCTGGGTAAAAGGACCCAATGTGGCCCAAGGGTACTGGAACAATCCCGAAGAGACGGAAAAGACCTTCAGGGCATACCTCGCGGGCACCGGGGAGGGACCATTTCTCCGCACCGGGGATCTGGGATTTATGATCGAGGAGGAACTCTATGTCACAGGCCGGATCAAGGATCTGATTATCATCCATGGGAGGAACCATTACCCCCAGGATATCGAGCTGACCGTGGAACGGTGCCACGAAACGTTGCGTCCGGGATGCGGTGCGGCCTTTTCCATTAGCGGGAACCATGGAGAAAAGCTGGTGGTTGTCCAGGAGGTACGCCCCGAACACGCTAAAACCCTGGACAAGGATCAGGTGTTTGAGTGCATCAAACGGGCAGTTTCGAAAGCCCATGAACTTCGAGTCCACGCCATTGCTCTGATCAGGGCCAGGACCATCCCAAAAACCTCAAGCGGAAAGATTCAACGGAAATTGTGTAAACGTCTCTTTATGGAAGACCGAATGAAAGTCATCAAAAAGTGGCATGAAAAGGAATCTGACAAACCTGAGGAGGCCGCAAGAAAGAAGAAGCACGAAGGCTTTACATCAGCCGGTCACATCCAGAACTGGCTGGTCAAAAAGCTGGCGGCATCAATTGAAATCGCCGTAAGCGACATCGATGTAAATGCCTCTATTTCCGCCTACGGCCTCGATTCGGTTGATATTGCTGAGATGCAGGGGGAAATTTCCGATTTGCTGGATGTGAAGATTCCGCAAGACTATCTCATGCGCGTGGATAGCCTGGCGAAATTATCCCTGAATCTTTTCGGCCTCGCATACGACCAAAGCGGTTTCAATGAAGACGATCTATTGGAAAACATAGACAATTTGTCGGAATCGGAGATTGATGCATTGTTGAAGGCCATCAAGTAGAAGGTTTTGTTCCATATATTCTCAATCAAATACCGAGGCGTATCCACATGCAAACACATTCATTGTCTGACAAAAAGGCGTTGCTGAAGACCAAACTCCTGAAGCAGAAAAGAGAAAAGGCTGAGATGCGTTCAAGGTTCAAGGGGTCGTTTTTGGGTAAACGCCTCTCCTCATTGAACCTACGATATGAATCCATCAATGAAAAGGGATATGGCTTTTTTGAGACACCCATCAGCGAATATGACGGCGCCTGGGTTGTGGCGGGCAACCGCCGATATTTGATGATGGCCTCATACAGCTATCTGGACCTCATCGGACATCCGGCAATTGAGGAAGCATCGCGGGCAGCAGTCGAGGAGGTGGGGACGGGAACCCACGGCGTGCGCCTTCTGGCCGGAACCCTGACCTTGCACCGGGAACTGGAACGGACCATCGCCCGTTTCAAGAAAACAGAAGATGCCGTGGTTTTCTCTTCCGGCTATGTTACCAACTTGGCGGCGATTTCAACGCTGGTCGACAAAGGCGACGTGGTCATTTGTGATGCCTACGACCATGCCAGCATTATCGATGGATGCCGCATTTCCAACGGGGAATTCGTGTATTTCGACCACAATGACATGAAGGGGCTGGAGGAGCGACTTTACAAAGCCGGTGCCAGAGGAAAACTAGTGATTGTTGACGGTGTTTTCAGCATGGATGGCGATATTGCCGATGTTCCCCGTATCATAGGGCTCTGCCGTAAATACAATGCCTGTCTAATGGTTGATGAAGCCCATTCTACCGGTGCCATCGGTAAAACGGGCCACGGCATTGAAGAGCACTTTGGCCTCGATCCGGATGATATTGACATCAAAATGGGCACCCTCTCAAAGGCCATACCCGCCGTGGGCGGATACGTGGCAGGGACAAATGAACTGATTCAAGCCCTAAAAAGCAATGCAAACGGTTTTGTCTTTTCAGCAGCCGTACCGCCGCCGGTAGCGGCGGCCGGCAAAGCGGCCTTTGAGGTCATTGAAAAGGAGCCTGAAAGGGTCCTGAAGCTTCATGGAAACGTGGAACGGTATATTGCCGGGATCAAGAGCATCGGATTTGAAACCCTGAAGTCCGAAACCGCCGTCGTACCGATCATTTGCCGCACTGAAGAACAGGCCTTTGAGATGACGCGAATCTGCAGGGAAGCAGGGTTGTTTGTTTTACCGGTGGTCTATCCAGCAGTGCCCGTCAACCTGCCCCGTCTAAGAACGACCGTTACATCGGCCCATTCCCATGACGATATCGATTTCGCAATGGAGGTCTTTGAAAAAGCGGGTAAGCAAACAGGTTTGATTTGAAGTTCTCAATTTGCGCCAAGTTCCAAAAGGAAGGAGTCCAACCATGTGTCAAAACAGAATAATTGTTGTTGCTAGCAACAGAATTGCAGCGTTCCTCACAGCGTGCCTGATGCTTTGTTCGCTTTCTTACGTAGCCGGTTGTGCCTTCTCAAATGTTGGGGCCGTTGATATGCGCCGAACAGCCTCTGTTAAGAGCATTAAAAAAGATGATACGGCTGACAAGAAAAAGGTCGTTCCGGAACCTAAGCCCACTCCTCCTGATGCCGAGCACCTTCCCCTCACCATCAAGAATTTCTCTTTGGGTGAACCAAAACAACTTGAAAAAGGCGATTCACTTTGCGTAACGCTTCGTACAGCATTCATCCATGGTTTTACAGAGTCTTCTCTTAATCCGCTACAGCGATTCCGGCCCAAGGCTGAAATCGCTATCGTTGTGAATGCATTTGAATCTGAAACAGGAAAGGAAATCGATTTCGTGAATATGCAGAGCGGGCGTCTCGTCTTTTTTTCGGATGATGTCCATAGCGGGCAGTTGCTCAATTTTAACAATCTTCCTGTCTATGGCCCAAAATCTTATGGTGGCCAACCTTTCGCGTTAAGAATAACCATCTTCGAGCTCGATGGGGGCACTGAACAAACAAAAACGCTTCTTAACTCGGTTGCCAAAGCCGGGTCTGCCGCTTATGCGCCTGCCTCTCCCGTGCTCAATCTCTTGAACGGAATCGGGCAAAGTCTTTTCGGCGGTTCGCATGACGACACGCAGTTTCGGTACACGATGCAATTGAATCCAAGACCTGGCGATGAGTTCAACAATTCATTTCTTTTGGAATCGGGTAACTATGTGTTTGTGAGGCTCGAAGATCGCACTCAAAAAGTGCCATGGGATGAGATTGAGCTAAATGAGAATAAGGGAGAACTATTCTGGATTGAAAATGATGATGATGGTAGCAAACAAAGACCTTACACAAGTCACACCTATTTGGTTCTGGAAATCAGCACCGGTGGAAGTGCCAAAGACATCGATCTCAGTCAAAATACTTACGAAAAACTGCTTGCCGCGTTGGCCAAAGAAGACAAGGCGGCAGCGGAACGACTGACAGGTTTCACCAAGAGCTACGAGAGCACAATCAACCAGGTGATTCTGGATCGGAATCAAACCACAAATTTTGACATGGCGAAACAAGCGTTGGCCGTCATAGAGAATGATAGAACTTCAGAGTTCGAAAAACGCGAGGCTGCAGAGAAAATCATCAAATTATTGGCGGGATCTCTGAAAGAGGACGGTAAATTGAGGGAATTCGACACCGAGAAATTCGAGGGGCCGCTCCTGACTGATGAACAGGTAGACTATGTGATTTCAAAGCTGCGACATTCCGTCGATACAAAAACAGAAGGAATTAGTCGAAACGAATACGACATGCTTAGTAGAAAGAGTATCGGAAAAGTTGCTAATGAAGGGAAAGGTGAGGACAAAATCGTCGATCTAATTGCCCCGCTTTCCAGCTCTTAGCCTTTTCGGGTCAAAATCGGGTCTTCTTGTGTTTGGAGGTTGAATAATGCCTATCAGAATCATACCAATATGTCTTTTGGCGTTTGTTCTCTGCAGTTGCACTTATAAACACATGAATGCAATTCCATTTCCAAGCTATGATTATCTTCTGGACGCAAAGACGGTGGAATTGATCAATCTTCCGGTTAACGTGGATCTCAAGAATTACCCCCCCCAATCGAATAGACCCCATCAAACTGAGCGTGATGTGGCGTTTATGATAGCTGTATCAGGGGGTGGACAACGGGCTGCTGCTTTTACTCTGGGCGTTTTGGCTGAACTCGAGTCTAAGCAGCTATTGAAAGAAGTAGACTATTTCTCAACTGTTTCAGGAGGAGGTTGGGCCGTAGGAGCATATCTTGCCAGAAGATATGAAAATGAAAGCGCTCATAGTAAATGTTCAGACCAAGCATATGAATTGGATATTGATGAACTGAAATCGATAACGAAACAGCTTCAAAAAATAAGAATGGGATTGTTCAGAAATAACTGCCTAATTGGAAAGCTGGAGAGATATGTGACAGAAACCACTCCAGGTAACGCATTAAGATTCGGAGACATATTCGTATCGAAAAATGAAAAACCACTGCTTCCGTATCTTTTTGTAAATGCGACGATTCTATCCAATCATTCGACTTTTGTGTTTTCTCCAGAATATTTTGATCACTACGCGATAAATGGTTTCAAATATTGTGATCTAGAGGAATTAGACATTGAGCTGAACCAAACGCCTGTGGCGGTCGGCCTTGGGGCCAGCTCCAGTTTCCCGGGTGCGCGGCACCTGACACTCTTTTCTGATTTATGCGAGGACAAAAAGCTGGAAGGATCCTTTCTTTGCGGTGAGGAAGCTGAGCCTATCTATATCCATCTTGTTGATGGGGGCGTTTATGACAATTTGGGATTTAAGACGGCCCTTGAAGTTCTTACCAGTTTAGAAAACAGAAACATGCGCAAAGTCATGCTTGTAATCGATGCCAATGGCGAGACCGATCTTCCTTTTTCCAAAGATAAGAACAAAACGGATTCTTCAATACTCTACGATATCCTAACGGATGGTGGAACGACTGCAAATTATTCCACCTATAGAAAAAGCATATTCGCTATATCCGAGGTGTTTGGGGTCGAGCCAATTCTTATTGACTTATCGATGTTCACAGGGTACTCGAAAGAGGAAATATGTGAAAATGCCAACAATCTTACTTATCTGGGGAGAAGGAAATGCGGCCAACTTACGTATGTATGTGACAAGAAAGACAACGACGCTTCATCCGGCGATATATATTACCATTGCGGAACAAAAGTCAAAACTAGTTATAAGATAGATGATTGCTTTCAAGAAAGATTGATAAATTTGGGAAGAGTTGCGGTTAGGTTGAAAATGGAAAAATTAAACAGAGCAATAAAAGGCATTCATTGAGATCATCACTCTCATATGAAACTTCATCCAATTTTGTTTCTGTGGGAGCGATGTCTCGAAAGTCTGCCAATTCCAGGGACATTTATATTTCCCGTTTCGCACAATCTTGCGATTCTGGCGAATTCTGGGGGATTTATCTTTTTCCTCGGGCCTGGACCAAATTCCGGCCAAATCTCGAAATCCCTGGGGCAGTTTACTTAATGCCGGGAGATATCTTGGGACATTTTTTCAAGGAAGCCCACTACCAAGGTGAAGCTGGCTCTGAACTTCGTCATGTCATTGCATCTTCGGTGTTTTTATAAGCATTCAATCAATTTCATTGAACCGCTGAATTATCCATGAGTTCTAGGCGCCAGTCGAGCGACCCGCTCCCCAAGGATTATTACGGATGTCATTCCCGGAAACGATTTTGGATTGTATTCTTGAAATGACATCAGGACGGTGCACCATATCTTTTGCGGCAAATGATATGGCCCATGAACGCTTCGAGTCAAGTGCATTTCGCCGGACAAAAAGGATAAGAAGGTCAAAACGAAAATCATGCTATTTTTTAACAACGACTTTCCTTGTCACACCTCTCATTGGGATTATCGCCGTGGTGTTGGGCATTTTCTCCCTGATTAATGCTTCAAATGCAGCGTGCTCATTTTCCATTCCATGCATGGCCACTGCCACACCTGGTTTCAGATCAGCGGCCATTTTAAAGGCATCTTCCGGGGAGCAGGTAGGTGATGGGCTCCCGGTCGGGAGAAAGGCCACATCCGAAGGATATGCCTTCAAAGGAACATATCCCGAATCTCCCCCATGAAAGACACATATGTCCCCGATTTTTATACGGTAAAGGTTTATGGGTCCCAAGTGGTCGCCTTTCACCACCTCAACCGCAATATCACCAAACACATAGGTTTTTCCCGGCAAGCCGGCTGTGATCTTTTCAGGCGGAATCTCCCTAAATGACAGGCCGTTGGCTGCCAAAGGTTCTGCCACTACCTGGGCCCCGGTCGCCTTGATGATCTCTTCGGCGGCTCTAGAGTAATAATGATCGCCGTGACTGTGCGTATAAAGCACCAGATCCAGTCCTCCCGATTTTAGTTGCTCTATATCATGATCCTCAAGGATCGACGCCGGATCAATAAGGACCGTCCCCTGGGATGCGTTTACAATCACTGCGGAACTACCCAAGAAAATAAACCTGACTTCTCCTTCGGCAAAGGAGGGAGAGTAGAATTCCCCGTAATTTGCGGCATTCGTGGTCAAGGGAAACAGGCAAAAACACACCAAAGCAAAAAATACCATCAAACTCCTCATGATTTCCTCCAGTTCTAATGATTGGTGACTACTTCCGTCTGTCCAATGGATTGCGCGGGCAAAAAGTTGTTGAACAGAGGCACCTTTAATTTTTGTTTGCCCACCAATTGGGGAACAAACCTGTTTAATGGGTATATGAAAGGGATGCAGACCCCAAGACTCCTTCTATAGGTGATTTGTTCTAACCGCCTGAAGCAGAAAAAGACTGTCTCCCCGGGTCTTCAAAAAACATGTATTTCAGATCGTGTCCGGTGAAAGCCGGGTCTTTTATCTTTTCTTCAATAGCATCGGGGTCGAAGAACTCTTTTGGCTGCTCTTTGGAATAGCTGAACAGTATTTCTTCATATCTATCATACCGTCGGTGCCACTTTAATATGCGTAGGGGGAGCTTGCTTTCCCGGAGCGCCCAGACACGTATGTTCCACAGGGTGTCAAAGGATTCCGCATCAAAGATCAAAAGATCTTTTGACACCGCCACATCCGAAACCACAAGGGAAGTGGTGTCAATCATATTTTCCCCTGACATGGCTTCAATGATCGATTTGATCGTCGGTTTGCCGATCTGTCTTACCCTGTCAAAGGACCGTAAAATATTCTTGCAGATATGGCCCGGAGAAGACTTTCCGCGAGTTGTTACGTTGTATGTTCGAAAACGCCGTCTCCCCCCTTCCAGATCCACGAAAGAAATGTTGTCACCACTGTGTATACGGGTTCGACCATCTCTGCTCATCCAGTATTGCACTCTGTGATGACCGCCCGTATAGGGACTCCCGGAATAAAGTGAAACCGAAAAGTACGGTATTTGATGGAACTGCTCTTCCACCTCAGCCCAGGTCGTTGTTTGATTATCGAAAATGAAGGTAATGAAAACAGCAGCGCAGGCTACCCCCATTCCTGTCAGCAACAGAAATCGAACCAGCGGAAGATGGAAAGGGAATAAAAAGCGCCGTCCAAACCACTTCCATCTTTTCCCTTCAAGATAAGGATGCTCTTTCAGATCCTGCCGAAAGCCATTGAGCATTCTTCTTAAGGTGTTCTCAATCTCCACCGGGACCTCAGTGTTGAAAGTCTCTTTCAATGTGCCCAAAGTATCATCGCCGCCCTTTTTATCATCTATCTTACGATCCATCAGGCCTCACCTGCCTTCCTGACGAAATGCCGAGTTCAACAAAAATTTTGGCCAGCCGGGCTCTTCCCTTTGAAAAGTGAGACCGGGCCGTTGCCTCGCAGCATCCCAGAGTATTTGCGATGACATGATAGGAAGAACCGTCCATGGCCCTTAACAGGACGGCCTGCCCCTGAATCACCACCAGCACCTCCTGGAAAACATCCGCAGTATCCTCCGGATCGCCAACGATACGGGCTAAGGTCCTGATCATCTGTTTCTCTATGGGCTTTAGCAACCTCTCATAGAGACCTTCGGCGTTCGTCACCTGAACCCCTGCTGTTACTTCCTGAAACAGAACAAACCTTTCTACAATATATAACGTAAAACAGGACGGAAATGTGTAATCCAATGAGAAAACGATGGGCTAAAGCTTCGGCTTGGACCCCTTAGCGGGAGTTCTGGGGACTTGTTGTTCACCTTTCTTGATATCCTTCAGAAGTAAGCAAGGTGGCACAAGGGTAATAAAGGTAGGAACGTCAAAAGCGGATATGAAAAAAGCCGGGTACCTGCGGAAACCAATACCCGGCTTTGGCATTTAAGCAATATCCTCGTGGTAGGTTTGAAGCGATTTTACTTGTCCGTGCCCACGTTTTTTTGCTGCAATACCCCGCACGGCGGCAAGGGCCGCGGCAAGGGTGGTGATATAGGGAATTTTGAATTTAATGGCGTTTTTTCGAATGTAGGAATCATCATGTTTGCTCAACTTGCCGCTGGGAGTATTAATGACCAACTGGATTTCATTGTTTTTGATGGCGTCAACAATGTTTGGGCGGCCTTCGTGCATCTTGCGGATGCGTCTGCTTTTGATACCGCATTCTTCAAGGAAACGGTGTGTGCCGCTGGTGGCAGCGATTTCGAATCCCATTTGATGGAGCTGCCGGGCCACTTCCCCGACTGACGGCCGATCCGATTCGGACACGGTCAGCAAAACGGTCCCCTCGTCCGGCAACACCGATTGAGTGGCCTCCTGGGCTTTGTAGTAGGCGAGTCCGAAGGACTCGGCCATACCGAGCACTTCACCGGTGGATCGCATCTCAGGACCCAGAAGCGGATCCACTTCCTGAAACATGTTGAATGGGAAGACCGCTTCCTTGACCCCGTAATGGGGGATGTTCCTGGGTTTGATGTCCAGATCCGCCAGTTTCTTCCCCAGCATGAGCTGGGTAGCGATGCGTGCCATGGAAATGTTGCAGACCTTGGAAACCAGCGGCACCGTCCGTGATGCCCGTGGATTGGCCTCAAGGATGTAAACGGTGTCGTTGCTAATGGCATACTGGATGTTCATGAGACCCACCACGTTCAATTCAATGGCGATTCTTTTGGTGTAGTCATAGATGGTATCCAGGTGTTTGGGAGCGATACTGATGGGAGGAATGACGCAGGCCGAATCTCCCGAGTGAATGCCGGCCAGTTCGATATGTTCCATCACCGCAGGAACAAAGGCATCCGTGCCGTCACTGATGGCATCGGCTTCGGCTTCAATGGCGTTTTCAAGGAATTTATCGATCAGTATGGGCCGTTCAGGACTGATGTCCACCGCGGCTTTGACATAATGCTCGAGCATTTCCTCATCGTGAACCACCTCCATGCCGCGCCCTCCGAGCACGTAGGAGGGCCTTACCATAAGGGGGTAACCGATACGTTCCGCAATATCAAGGGCCTCTTCCAATGTGCTGGCCATTCCCGATTCGGGCTGAGGGATGCCCAGCTTTTGCATGGTCTTTCTGAAACGATCGCGGTCTTCCGCAAGATCGATGGTTTCAGGAGATGTGCCGATAATTTTGACGCCTGCTTCCGACAATTCGGTGGCGATGTTCAAAGGTGTCTGGCCGCCGAATTGGACGATAACGCCTTCCGGTTTCTCCTTTTCATAGATGCTGAGGACGTCTTCAACGGTTAGAGGCTCAAAATAGAGCTTGTCTGAGGTATCGTAATCCGTGGAAACGGTCTCCGGGTTGCAGTTGACCATGATGGATTCGTATCCTTCATCTCTGATAGAGAAAGCCGCGTGCACGCAGCAGTAATCAAATTCAATACCCTGGCCGATCCTGTTGGGGCCGCCGCCCAAAACCATTATCTTCCGTCGGTCGCTTGAATCCACCTGATCCGGCGCGTTGTAGGTTGAGAAATAGTAGGCCGCGTTTCGAACGCCACTTACCGGTACCGGTTCCCAGCCTTCCGTTACCCCCAAACCGATGCGCTTGTCCCGGATGACGCTTTCTTGAATTCCCAGAATTTGAGAGAGGTAGCGGTCGGAAAAGCCGTCTTTCTTGGCCCGGACCAGCAGGGCATCGGGGAGCTCTTTCCCCTCAAAGGCCAGAATTTCTTCTTCCA
This sequence comes from Thermodesulfobacteriota bacterium, assembly GCA_028278625.1. The sequence goes on along the minus strand of JANQDY010000147.1, from coordinate 27,975 downwards.
ATGCCACCAGTTCTTCCATCTGCTCGATAAACCATTCCTTGATGTGGGTCTTTTTATGAAGATCTTCTACAGTGGCCCCCTTTCGAAGGGCCTCATACATGATGAACTGTCTTTCACTGGTGGGCTCGGCCAGAAGATCCATGAGGTCTTCCAGGGGTTTTTCATTAAAATCCTTTGCATGGCCAAGTCCGTAACGCCCGTTTTCAAGTGAGCGAATGGCTTTTTGAAATGCCTCCTTGTAGGTCTTGCCGATACTCATGACCTCGCCCACGGCACGCATTTGAGTCCCCAGCTTGTCTTCGGACCCTTCAAATTTTTCAAAGGCCCAGCGAGCGAATTTGACAACAACGTAGTCGCCCCAAGGGGTGTACTTATCAAGGGTTCCTTCCCGCCAATAGGGTATCTCATCCAGGGTGAGGCCGCCGGCCAGCATGGCGGATACCAGGGCAATGGGGAATCCGGTGGCCTTTGAGGCCAGGGCCGAAGAACGACTGGTTCGGGGATTGATTTCAATGACCACCACCCGGCCTGTTTTGGGATCATGGGCGAATTGAATATTGGTGCCGCCGATCACCTTGATGGCTTCGACGATGTCGTATGAGTATTTCTGAAGTCTCTCCTGAAGTTTCCGGTCGATGGTGAGCATCGGTGCCGTGCAGTAGGAGTCGCCCGTATGGACCCCCATTGCGTCCACGTTTTCGATGAAGCAGACGGTTATTTTCTGGTTTTTGGCATCCCGCACAACTTCCAGTTCCAATTCTTCCCATCCCAATACGGACTCTTCAACCAAGATCTGATTCACGTAGCTGGCGGAGATACCTCTTGCGGCAATGGTGCGCAATTCCTCCACATTGTAGACGAGGCCGCCACCTGTCCCTCCCATGGTGTAGGCGGGACGGATTACAACCGGGTATCCCAGTTTTTCCGCGATCTTTTCGGCTTCCTCCACACTGAAGGCTGGTTCGCTTCTGGGCATTTCAATACCCAGTTTGTTCATGGTCTCCTTAAATGCAATTCGATCCTCACCACGTTTGATGGCGTCTATCTCCACGCCGATGATTTTAACACCGTGTTCGTCCAGTACGCCATTTTTGGCCAATTCGGATGATAGGTTGAGCCCCGACTGGCCCCCAAGGTTGGGAAGAAGGGCATCGGGTCGTTCCTTCATAATAATCTCGGCCATTGTCTGGGGATTCAAGGCTTCAATGTAAGTGGCTTCCGCCATACCGGGATCCGTCATGATGGTTGCGGGATTTGAATTGGCCAGAACAATCTCATAACCCAATTTTCTAAGGGCTTTACAGGCCTGGGTCCCTGAATAGTCGAATTCACATGCTTGACCGATGATAATGGGTCCGGAACTGATGATCATTACTTTCTTGATATCTTCGCGCTTTGGCATAGGGGCTCCTTTATAAAGAAATCTGTTTACACGGGTATGGGTTTTTCGCAGAGCATGACATTGAGAATTGAAACACTCACCGGAGGCGCCAAAAAAGGCTGGGTGTATTATTGTGACTGAAAATTTAGTTGGCAATATTAGGAAAAATGTAGCGTCGGTGTCAAGCCGAAAACCGGTTTTTCGATCTCACCCGCTGCCGGGGCTTTTCTTTCCAAAAAGAATGCGATAGACTCTTTATGCGTCAAGACCCGAATTTTTGCGGTGTTGAGAAGTGATTTCATGTTAAGTGCCCATTGCCAGGAGAAAGAAAATGGATGAATACCGCCTGAAACAGATCCGCACCGAAGCAAAAGCCATATTTCGCGAATCGTTGCGCCCCGTGAACCCCTTTGATGCGGTCAATAACTTTGTGAGACTTGAAAACGACCATCTCATTCTCGGAAAAGAAGGAGAAAAGCAGAAGCGCCTTGATCTGAACCAATTTGAACGGATTTTTCTGGTGGGCGGCGGAAAGGCCACCGCGCCCATGGCAAGGGCCATGGAAGCGCTATTGGGGGAGAGGATCGAGGCGGGCATGATCAATGTGAAGTACGGCTTCACCGATGACCTCAACGTGACAAAAACCGTGGAAGCCAGCCATCCCCTGCCCGACGAAAACGGGGTCCAAGGGACCAAGGCCATTATGGATCTTCTCGCCAAAGCAGCCGACAAAGACCTGGTCATTTCACTCATATCCGGGGGCGGCTCGGCCCTGCTTTGCCAGCCCGCGGGCGGAATTACCCTTTCGGAAAAACAGGCCGTCACCGGAATGTTGCTGGAATGCGGTGCCAGTATTGACGAAATCAACGCCGTTAGAAAACACATCTCCGCCGCCAAAGGTGGACAGATGGCCCGCGCTGCTTTTCCGGCCACGGTTGTCAACCTCATGTTGTCGGATGTGGTGGGGGACAAGATGGATGTCATCGCCTCGGGCCCTTTTGTGCCGGATACCTCCACCTTTCTAGACGCTCTGGGGATTCTCAAAAAATATGAGTTAAAGGGCGTTCCCGAAAGTATCCTAAAGCGTCTGGAAGAAGGGGGCCAAGGCAAGATTCCCGACACGCCGAAGGCGGGTGAACCGGTTTTTCTCTATGTGTCCAACATCATCGTCGGCAGTAATATGCTGGCCCTTGAGGCGGCTGAGAATAAGGCCAAGGCCTTCGGTTACAACACCCTGATCCTTTCTTCCCTGATCGAGGGGGAAACCAGGGACGTGGCCCTTGTGCACTGTGCCATTCTACGGGAAATCTGCAGGACCGGAAGGCCTCTTAAAAGACCTGCCTGTGTTATTTCAGGGGGGGAAACCACCGTGACCATTCGCGGCAAGGGACTGGGCGGCCGAAACCAGGAGTTCTGCCTCGCATCAGCCCTTGAGATCGACCGGCTTCCCGAAACCATGGTGGTGCTGAGCGGCGGTACCGATGGCAATGACGGACCCACGGAGGCCGCGGGGGCCTTGGTTGATCCTTATACGGTGGAAAGGGGCAGAGAGTCGGGCCTTTCGGCCCTGGACCATCTCAACAACAATGATGCCTATCACTTTTTTGAGAAAACCCAAGACCTGCTCATAACCGGGCCAACCAACACCAATGTCATGGATGTTCGGTTGCTGCTGGTTCGCTAGGGCTCGCCGTGTCGTTCCTTCCATCGCTGAATGAGGTAGGGTTTTGCCATTTCAAAGGTGGCGCAGTCGTCTTCAATGGCTTCTTCCGCCTGCTTCATGGACATTTTTTCGGTTCTAACGACAAAGGATAGGGTGCGGCCGAAATAGAGGGGAATGAGGGAATCCATGGTCGCATCCTCTTCGATCCCCACTTCCCCGTAAGAAGCGGCCGTGTCGAACAGCAGACGGGCCCAGAGATCGGTGGGAAAACTGAATTCCTTTTGACGCATTTCCCTGATTTCAAGGAGTTTTTTGTACACATCCGGAGAGAGGATCCGTTCCCATATGCCTCCGTATTTGTCAAATCCCCCGTGGAACTGATTCAGAAGGTTTTCACGGTTCACGCTCACTTCAGGAGGCATCTCCGTTTCACCGAGTCCAAATCCGTAGATGGCGGTGGGACGACTGTATTTCACCTTGAGCCAGTAGGGGGCAAACCCTTTCATGAGGGAGAAAATGGTTCCCACCACCTGGCGGAACATGGGGCCCAGATCACTACCGGGATCTTTCGTGCGGTGAATCTTGGGCCGGCCCATGAATGCCTGACAGATCTGGGCCTTGTGGTTCATGGCCAGCGTGGTCATCCATATGTCGATGCCGAAATTGGCCACTGCCTCGTTCCAGGTGTTGCTCTCAAGATACATGGAGGCCAGTTCTCCCGCAAAGCCGAAATCCCCGCCGATGGGTTGGCGCACCCGTCTTCCGTAGAGGGACCTTGTCATGGGGTAGGCGATGCCGTTGGTAATGGTGCCGTCGTATTTATGACGGATATACAAAGGGGCCACGTAGGAAAAGTCGCTGAACAACGGTTCCCCCAGGTGTTTGATCCATTCGGGGGTGATGCTCTTTAAATCGGCATCCACCACCACGACCGCCTTTGCCTTAAGTTCCGTCACCTTTTGGAACAGATTTCTGAAATTGTTCCCTTTTCCCTTGAGCCCCGGTTCAGTGGAGAGATACATCTTGGGCGTTGTGGTGGGGGTTTCCAGAAATGCCTCCCGTGTGTGATCAGGGGAATTGTTATCGCAGTTAATGATCACGGATTCGTATTCGCGGAAATACTTCTTCAAACCTTCATCGGCTTGGGTGGTGGGAAAGCTGATTGAATCGGCTTCTTTGTAGGAGGGGATGCAGACCACCATCTCCACTTTTTTGATGTTCTCCGGATTGACTTCTTTTTGAAAGCTTTCAGGCATCGGCCGTCTCCTTGCTGTGCTTTAAGATGTTCAAAATGGCTATGTTCCACCCTCTCGGGCCCGGATACCGGGTGATTCTTAGTCTCGGGATTTTTCTGGCAAGTTCCGGAAAATCCCGTTCTGAACGGATGAGAATGGGAATATCCGCAAGCGATAACATTGAAAAGTCATTGGGACTGTCACCTAAGGCAATGGTGAGGATAGGATCGTGTTCCCTCTGTGCATGTCGCCCATCGTACCAGGATGCAATCAGCGCCATGGCTTCACCTTTATGGTTGTTGCCCAGAAGGTGGTGAAAACGGCCTCCCGAGACAATGGTGAGCCCTCTTTGGGCCGCCCTGTCATGAAGCGGGGCCAGGTTGTTGGGTGCATCACCCACAAAAATGAACGGCTCATCATAGTCCCGCATGGCGGCAAGGCGGGCGGCATTTTCATCAAGGCCCGTCAGTTCGGTGATTTCAGCGACATCCATCTCTGAAAACCCCTTCATTTCCCAACCCAGTTCATTTCTGATGTCGCGGAACGCGCGAACCAGCTCTGAATAGGGGGTTCCCAAAGACCATTGCCACAAGTCTTTTGATTCACTAAGGCATTCTGTTTTGGCTGGAAGGGGCGCATCCGGAGCATCTTTGAAGCGCTCCTTTGGGAAAAAAACACCGCCCCCGTTTTCCGATACAAAGGGCGCTGAAAGATTTAAATTGCGGTGGAGCACGACCATTTCCGCGCTGGTTTTGCTTGAAACCAGGATCACCGGCACACCTCTTTTTCGGCAAAGGTCAAGGGCTGGAAGTGCATCGTTCCAACTGTAGGTGTCATGATCCAGGAGGGTACCGTCCAAATCGGTGAAGACCAGATGTGACGGAGGTGAAGAATCCCGGGTATAAGAATGAACCATGCACTGCCCCTTTTCCTGTTAGGAAAATCGCCTCTTCTCGCTTTCGACCACTTCAATTAAATCGTAAAAGATGTTCGGCAGTTTGTTGGATACCCGTTCCCAAGAAACCGTTCTCGGCGTCTCAAATAGCCGATTCTCAGTTTTGCTTTCTACCGCCAGAATGGTTTGGGCGAGACCATCTTTTAGAAACTCGCTGAATTCCTCGTGTGAATTGACGAATCGCAAGAATTTCTCCGTCATCCGGTACGGGGAGGTGAGCATGTCCCCTGCTTCCAGGATAGAATGGGTAAAGACCTCCCTGACCAGGAATTCTTCCCTGTCCCGATCATAATCGAGGCCGCTGAAATCCGCATCATCGGAATACTTCTTTACCTGTTCTTCCGCAACCGCCTGATATGTCACGGTCAGGTCTCTGAAAAAGGTGTCGGAGATCTCCAGACCCTCTTCGATGATCAATGCATTCATGAGGGTGGTGACGATGTCGATGGCCATTCGGTTCAGACCCTTTGTGCGGTCACCGGCGGAGACATCCTGATGTTTATGGTCAAAAGGATCTTTGGTGAACATCACCTGGGCCGGCGCCGACGCCTTTCGATATACCTCGATGAGTGTGAAAATCTCAACGCCCCAATTGGTGGCAAACCGCATCTTTTTAAGCAGGTCCACATGGAAAGCAACCTCACCGCTGAGCTGATATTTGAAGCTCAATAGAAAGTCGATGAGATTCAGCATTTTTTGATCTTTGCTTTCCGTGAATTTTCGCTTCAGCGCCAGTAGCAGGGGATCGAGCAAAAGCCTTTTCACCCTTCCGTAGATCTGGTTTTCCTTGATCCTGGAATAATAGGCCTTGGAGAAATCATAATTGAGAGCGACCACCGGGTAAAAGAGCCGGTCGAGCTGAACCCTCTTAAAGGTTCGGATGTCCGCGTCAATAAGGGCAATGGTTTCGGCACCCAGGGCAATGGCGATTCCGAAGCTCAAAAACATGTTCTTCCCTTTGCCCGGTTCACTGATGTTGAACCCGGCGTGGTTGAGCTTTTCATAAATGGCTTGAAACCCCGGGCCATCGTTCCACTGAATCATGTAATTCTGGATGCCGAATTCGTTGATAAGGCCCTTCAAAACCATTGCCTCTTCTTCGGAGGCACGATCCAGACCAAAGATGATTTCAGAGACATAGGTAACATCTTTGAGCTGTGCCAGGATGTTTTCGAGTACCGGCCGATTGGCGGGATCCGTATATTCGGTGGCCAAAAGAGGCAGAATGAGAACCGTCTTTTTCCATCTGGAGTGAAGCGTCAACTGTTTCCTCAGATGTTCACGGTCCTGGCGTAGGATATGGAAAGACGTGACCCTGCTGGTGTTTTGGGAAAAATCGGAAATGACGATCTCCTTTCAAATGGCATGAATCGGATGATGGGTTTGGCAAAAGGCAAATGGACACAATGGCCCATTCAAATTCTCTTGAACTTAAACAAAACAAGTGTTTTTGTCAATACTCCATAAGATGCTTTGGCAGGTGCCCTTGGTTTTATATTCCTCATATCTTTGGTTTTTGGTTGAACGGCCATGACGAACCTGATAATGATGAGATCCGTCCTCCCGAGGGCAAGAATTGGCCAGTTACCCAGAGAGAAGAAGGCATGATTCCCTCCATCAAAGAATGCTACGCAGTCATGGACAAATACCACATGTTGGGGCATATCAAGGCCCACAGCGTTGTGGTGGCACGGATCGCCCGCAAGATTGCCCACGGGCTCAAGGAAGTTCATCCGGAGATATCCGTTTTGAAGACAACGGTCGGCGCCTTGCTGCACGATATCGGCAAGACCCCTTCTTTGAGTTCGGGAAGAAACCATGCTGAATTGGGCAAAGAGATCTGCTTAAAGAACGGCTTTGATGAGATTGCCCCCATTGTGGCGGAACATGTCATATTAAAGGACTATGCCAAAAATGGGGCCGGGTCGGAAAAGGAAGTGGTCTTTTATGCGGACAAAAGAGTCAATCACCACAAAATCGTGACCCTGGATGAGCGACTGGCTTACATCCTTGAACGTTACGGGCGGAATGAGGAAGAAATCTGCCGGAGAATCAGACTGAATTTCGGGCTGTGCCGGCAGGTTGAGGAAAGACTGTTCAGCAAATTAAGATTCAGCCCCAAGTCCCTGATGGAAATGGACGGGGCTGAAGCAGCGTCTTTTGAAGCGGGGCTGGAAATACCGGACAATCATTGACCCTTGTTCTTCTTCTCTTTCTTTTTCTTCTTTTTCTGCTGACGTTTGCTGACGGCCTGCTCTTCCGCTCCCTGCTTTTTCTTCTTTTTGGATTCTTTCGGTTTTGCGGCTTTTTCCGCTTTGGCTTTGGCCATTTCTTCCAGTTTTTTCTCCTTTTCCTCGATAATGGCAAGCCGGTCGCGGGTTTCTCTTATCTTGGCTCGAATTCGTCTTATTTCCGTGTCTTTGGCCGCCTTTTCAGGGGTCATCCCTTTTTCATTCAGTTGAGTGAGCCGCTGGTTCAGCTGTTCTTCCCAGTAGGCCATCTGGGCCAATCTCGATTCCTTGTCTTTTGATGCCATTTTCTTATCCTTTCTTTACATAAATGGTCTCCATCGCGGGGTTTTGTGAGGTTCTGCCCGGAACTCGACGGAGTCGAGACACTTCTTATCAGGAAATGCCGCAATAGTAAAGAACCCTTGCATCAATTCTTAGAAGGTCGCTTTTGGGAAAAATCCTTGGGGGGGGTCACCGGGTCATCCTTCACGATAAGTGCACCAGCATCTCCTTCCAAATGGCCTCAACGGCTTGTGCGGCTTTCCCCTTTTCGTTGAATTCAACAATGGTTTTCCCCTGAACCATGGCACGGGTGAAATCGGTATCAAAGGGAACCCTTCCGATGGGTGTGACACCTTTTTGCCGTGAGAATGCTTCGATTCCTTTTCCCATATCAGGATTGAGATCAAATTTGTTGACGCACAGCATTGCAGGCACCTTGAAAAAGGCCGCCAACTGGGACACCCGTTCCATATCGTGTTTTCCGCTGACCGTGGGTTCAGCGACAATCAAAACCGCTCTTGCACCGCCGATGGATGCGATTACGGGGCACCCCACGCCGGGAGGACCGTCTGTTAAGAGATAACGGAGCCCCTCCTTTTCAGCCAGCTCCTTCCCCTCTTTACGAATCAGGGTCACCAGTTTTCCGGAGTTCTCTTCGGCAATCCCCAGTTTTGCATGGGCCAGCGGGCCGAAACGGGTGTCGGAAAGAAACCATTCGCCGCAGGCATTTACCGGGAAAAGGACGGCATCTTCAGGGCAGAAATAGCGGCAGACGCCGCAGCCTTCACATTCGATTTCATCCACCACATACGCCCGGCTGATGGCATTCCACCGGCACATCTCCCTGCAGAGACCGCACTGGGTGCATTTGTCGGGATCGATAGTTGCCTTGTGGCCGGCGTGAAAATCGTGGCGTTCCTTTACCTCGGGATTCAGGATGAGATGAAGATCCGCGGCATCCACATCAGCGTCACATATGGCCTTGCTTTCTACGAGTGATGCAAAGGCTGATACGATGCTCGTTTTCCCGGTTCCGCCTTTACCGCTGATAATAACGATCTCCTTCATGATAACCGTCCTCTTTGGCCTTTAATGGCTTCAATGTCATGATACAGCTTTTTAAATCTGCTTTTCCATTCCGGAAGGGCGGACACAACCATATCTCCCCTTGAGTAGGTCTCCGCGATTTCGCGACTGAACGGTATTTCCATGAGAATCGGTATCTTTTCTTTGTGGGCATAGTTCAATACGCCGTCATTTCCCAGATCTGATCGGTTGATGACGAGACCGCAGGGGATGCCGAGAGTTTTAACCGCTCCCGCTGCCAGCTTCAAATCGTGAAGCCCAAAAGGGGTTGGCTCGGTGACCAAAAGAACGAAGTCCGCCCCTTTCATGGCGGTAATCACCGGGCAGGAGGTCCCGGGCGGTGCGTCGATAATGGTCAACATATGGGGACGGGTGTATTCCCGTACCGCTTTGATAAGGGGCGGTGACATGGCCTCACCCACACGCAGCTTTCCGTGAACAAATTCCATCCGGTCGGATCTTCCCCTTTCAATGATTCCCAGTTCACGGGTCGTTTCAGTGATCGCCTTTTCCGGACATACGGCCGTGCATCCGCCGCAACTGTGGCACATCTCGACAAAAGGGAGCACTGTTTCACCGATGACCACGATAGCCCTGAACTGACATATATCTCCGCATTTGCCGCAGAGGGTGCATTTTTCCATGTCCACTTCGGGTACTGGCGTGGTCAGGGTACGGACTTCCTCCATGCGCGGGTTTAAAAAAAGATGGGCGTTCGGTTCCTCCACATCGCAATCCAGAATCTGAACCGGCACATCCACGGAAAGTGCCAGATTCGTGGCGATGGTCGTCTTACCCGTACCGCCTTTTCCGCTTGCGATACTAATAATCATTCCTGTTCTCCGTCAGTGATCACATCGCGCTCCCGGAAACAATGGGAAACTCTGTTTCTGATTTAAGGGATGCCCTTTTTCGGGCCTTTGTCAATTGAACGATTTTCTCCACCATTTTTGTCAACTCCTTGGTGATGGGCAGTGATGCGTCATCCAGAATCCCCATGCTTCCGGCATCTCCATTGATGACCACTTGGGGTTCAAGGGGAAGCGTTCCCAAAAGGGTGAGGGCCTCTCTTTTGGCAGTCAACATCCCACCGTGGCTTTTGAAAAGGTCAACGGTTTTACCGCAATGGGGGCAGGTGAGGCCGCCCATATTTTCAACAAGGCCCAATATCTCCATTTTGACCTGGCGGCAAAAATTGATCGATTTCCTGACGTCCGCAAGGGATACTTCCTGAGGCGTTGTCACAATCAGCGCCACTGCATCGGGAATGGTTTGGGCCACCGTCAGAGGCTCATCTCCCGTCCCCGGCGGTGAATCGATAATCAGGTAGTCAAGATCATTCCACTCAAGATCCGATATGAACTGGCGTATGACACCGATCTTGACGGGGCCCCGCCAGATAGTGGCGGCATCTTTGTTGTCCCCCAGCAGACTTTCGATGGAGATGACGTCCATGTTGGGGAGATACCTTACGGGCCGTGCTTTTCCTGTTCCCGTTCCCATCTGCAGTTCCCCTTTTAGGCCGAGCATCCGGGGAATGCTGGGACCATGGAGGTCCACGTCCATGAGTCCCACCCGGTACCCTTGCCGGGCCAGTGCCACGGAAAGATAGGTTGCCACGCTGCTCTTTCCAACACCACCCTTGCCGCTCATGACCAGTATTTTATGTTTGATCCGAAGCAGGCGTTCCTTGATCTCAAGGTCCTGCATTTGGTGTTGATCCTGCTGTCCCATATGATCCTTTGCCATTTTTGAATCATGTCCTCCTTGTGAGTTTGTCGCCCATGCCGTGATGATCGGCCACAGTGGCCTCACGGGTAGGTTCCAGTTTTCCGTCTTTATAGTTCAAAACGGCATCTTTAACAGAGCCTTTCTGCCCGGCAAAAACATGGATGCCTGCCGCAGAAAGTGTCTTTACCGCATTGGGGCCTACGTTTCCAGTCAAAACCGCTCTTACGCCTTTGGAGGCCACAAACTGGGCCGCTTGAATGCCCGCACCACGGCCTAGGGCGATGTTTTCGTTGTCAAAGGCCTCAAAACTCATATCATCGGTGTTGCCAACCAGAAAATAGGCGCACCGTCCAAAGCGCGGGTCGATTTGGGCTCCCAGATTGTCACCGCTGCTGCTTACTGCAATTCTCATATCCGTTTCTCCTTGTTATCTGCCGTCTCTGTCCATGGCTGCATCCAGGCATCCGAAACCTTTTTTGACAAAGGGTGTTTTTCAAATAGGCGTCTAATACCTCATCAACCCGGCCCGCCACAAATGAGATGATCTGAATGTTCCGGGCTTCAATGAGTTTGGCAAAAAAATCGGACACGCCGCCGCATATCAGTGTTTCAACGCCCAGGCTTTCAAGGGTCGCCGCTCTCGAAAAGGGAGAGATGCACTCAAGGGGTACAATGGTCTTTTCGATGACCACCCGATCATGGATTACCGCGATGAGCAGTGTTCGCGTGGCATCAAAAAGGGGCGAAATACGATTTTTCCAAACGGTCACCGCCACCTTCATCCGCTGAAGTCCTCCTGTGCCGGGGTCAAAAGCAATTTGTGTGCCGCTTTTTTTCTGACAGTGCTAAAGGTAAAAATAGATAATAATATAGAATGGTTATATGGATCTCAGACGACGGTGGGGAGCCCGAAAACGGGAATGTAGGTTTGCGGATGTGCGACGCTATTGCGCTGTTTCATTGCATAATCGCGACCCTATGATCTCTTCTTTCGGCTGCTGCGACCGTCTCTATTCGGGAGTTCAATTCCCAAATCCCGAATCTTTCGAAAGAGGGTGCTTTTGTGCATTCCCAGGTCCCTGGCGGCAGCCTGACGACTGAAGTGATTGCGCTTGAGCGCATCCAGTATGAGTTGGGCCTCGGTCAATTTGAGTGCTTTGTTCATACCTGCGGAACAGGGTGTGCCGGAATGTCGCTTAAGGCTTTCAGGCAGGCAATGGATGCCGATGTCTCCTTCGGGGCACAGGACGAGCGCATGTTCAATGATGTTCTCCAACTCCCGGATGTTACCCGGATAATCATGAAACATGAGGAGTGAGAGGGCCTCCTGGCTGATGCCGGTAACGCCTTTTCCTTGAAGACGGTTGAATCGCAGAATGAAATGTCGAACCAGGGAGACAATGTCTTCTTTACGCTCTCTTAGCGGCGGCAAGTCCAGACGCACCACGTTAATGCGATAAAAGAGGTCCTGGCGGAACAGATTTTTATTTACCAACTCTGCCAGATCCTTGTTGGCGGCGGCGATCACCCTCACATTTGCCTTTTTTTCTTTGGTGCTGCCCAGGGGAAGATAGGTTTTCTCCTGAAGCACCCGAAGGAGTCTGACTTGAAATGCGGGGCTTAAGTCACCGATTTCATCCAGCATGATGGTTCCCCCTTCGGCTGAAGCGAAATGTCCCGGTTTGTCTTTCACGGCATCGGTAAAGGCGCCTGCCTTGTAACCGAAGAGTTCCGATTCAAGAAGATTGTCCGGTAATGCGCCGCAGTTGATGGCGACGAACGGGCTGTGGCGGCGAGGACTCAAGTCATGAACGGCACGTGCCAGGAGTTCCTTGCCGGTTCCGGTTTCGCCCTGAATCAACACGGTGCTGTCACTGGCCGCCACCTGGGGCAGGATTTTGAAAACCCTGTGCATGGCAGGGCTTCGGCTGATCATATCGCCAACCTGGTTGCGGGCATCCAGTTCTCTGCGCAACTCCTCCACGACACTCATGTCGCGAAAGGTCTCCACACCCCCGAGCACCCGTTTATTCCCGTCTTTTAAGAGGCTGGTGGAGACCACCACGGGAATACGGCGCTTCTCCCTGTCAACGATATAGGTGGAAGTGTCCACGAAGTCTTTTCCCTGCTTCATTGTGCGGCGAAGTGCACAGTCGGTTTCACACATGTTTGATCGGAAGACTTCCCAGCAGTGCTTCCCAAGTGCTTCTTGTCTGGGGATTCGGGTAATCCGTTCAGCGGCCTGATTGAAAGACGTAATGCGCCATTCATGATCAACGGTGAAAACACCGTCGGAAATGCTCTCAAGTATAATGTCCGTTACCCGGGAAGGGATTTGGTATGGTGTTTCTTTCGGCATGACCTTCCGTCAAATGAGGAAGCAGAAAAGGAACCGTCAAAGTGGCGGTGTCCAGCGGCTGGTGAAGCCGTCGTAGCTCCAGCAGTCCTGGAGAGCCTTTCGGGAGGTGTACTGGGGGTTTTCCGCCCATAACAGCATCTGTTGGTGGGCATCGTTCAGTTTCTTGAATTGATCGTCGTCGCCGCCGGCATCCGGGTGGCAGACCTTCGCCATCTTTTTGTAGGCGGTCTTTATTCTGGCCTTGGTCATGCCATCGGCCAGGTCATCTCTTTTGAGCTTGAGGATTTTCAAATACCCGGTTTCAGCTTTGGAAAGCCTCGGGCTGCTGTTCCGATTCGGTTTGATGGCGTCAAGATGAATCGATTTGTGATGGTTTCGGTTTACCAAGTGAAGGGATGCATAACTCTGGGAGTGGTTGTTGTTAACCATATCGTGCCATTGTTTGCCAAATTCCAGTACCATTCGTTTCAAGTCTTCCGCCGGCTTGTTTCCCAGGGTTCGACGGCGCTTGAATCTTGAGATGTGTTTGCTCCAAACGGGAAAAACATCCAGAATGACCTGATCCCTGGTAAAGAAAAAAGCGGCGTAACGGGTGTTTAATGCTCTTAAGAGTCCCTTTGAAAGGGAGAGCACCCACTGGATATAACTGCGGCACTCTTTGGAGCAATAGCGTCTTCGGGCCCCGATATCCTCTCTTCCGCAAGCGAGGCAGGCATTCTTCCTGGGTGAAGCCGGGACCTTCTGAATTTGCTTGTTGGTGGCTTTGAACATATCCGTTTCTTGTATCTGGGAAACAGGGGCACGATTTCTTTCAGATGGATGTCATCCCCAAAATCCTGGCGTAAAAATCCTTTTTATCCCAAATACCACCCATAATCAAGAGAATCTTCCCTTTCAGGTCATGTGGGACTTTCAAAAAGAAGACTGGCATTGCTGGGTTTGTTGGTCTAAGATACGCAAGTTAGGACTGTCATTGAATGCCAAAGCACCATCCATGGAGCGTGCCGTTTCGGGACTTATCATGCCGGAAACCACCCATACCATTATCACGGCGCTACACCAAAGCGTGGCCCATATCGAGCCATTCATTCGGCATTATGGCTATCTGGCCCTCTTTTTTGTCATATTCGTTGAAGGATGCGGGATTCCCGCTCCGGGTCAAACCATTCTCATTGCTTCGGCGATCATGGCTTTTCACGGGGATTTGCGTATTGAATGGGTTTTGGCGGTTTCAATGACCGCCACGTTCATGGGAAATTGCGCCGGATATTTCATCGGCCGCAGTGCCGGCAAACACTGGTTAAAACGCCTCATGCCCGGAGAGGAGAGACTCATCAGGATCGAAAAACAGCTCAACCGATGGGGTGTTCTATTGCTGGTGGTGGGACGGTATGTGGAGGGTCTTAAACAAACACTGGGGCTCATTTCAGGGGCGCTTCAAATGGTGCCGGGCCGCTTTATGGCGGCAAATGCGGCAGCCAGCGCATGCTGGGCTGTTCCCATGGCCCTTATTCCCTATTGGATCACCCGGCACGGCCGCCAATTCCTCCAACTCAGCAAGGAATACAAACTGACGGCTTACTTGGTGGTGGCGGGCATCATCCTTCTGGCCATGGGGTTTGGCCTGTTCCGTCTCAGAAAGTCAACGCCCTAAAAAGACAACCGTTCACGGTTCATGATGCCAGAAACCGTGAACGGTCGTGGAAAAGCAATGCTATTCTTCGGTAGGCATGGGAACGTTGCCGATTGTCAGCCGCAACTGACAGCGCAGGCACCGTTTCGATTCTTCAAGGGCCGAGTTTTCATCGAAAACATGCTCCACCTCATCAAAGCCTTTCAGGCATTCCTCCACGGGGAGCATCTCCTCGTGCATCCGTTTCCAGTACGCGAACCCTTCGTCTCTGCCCAGGCGTTTGTTTTCCGGTTCCTCGGGTATGAAACGCTGCATGATGTCGCCTGAGCCCCCTAAATACTTGTCGATTTCCGAGGCGGCGATTCTAGCCCCGTTAATGGCTTCGATAACCGTTGCCGGACCGCTCATCACATCCCCGCCGGTAAAGACCCGTTTCCGGGAATGGACGATTCCGTCCTCAGCTTTGATATAACCGCGCCTCGTCAATTCAACGTTAAAGGCTTTGGGGATAACCGCCTTTTGTCCAATGGCCATAACGAAGAAATCGACTTCAAGCATGAACTCACTTCCCTCAACGGGAACCGGGCGACGGCGGCCGCTGGCGTCGGGCTTGCCCAGCTCCATGCGGATGCATTGAACCTGGAGGCAGTCGTCCTGGGCAATAAGGCGGATGGGGGCCACCAAATAATCGATGTTAACACCTTCGTTCAAGGCCGCTTCAATTTCTTCGGGGGATGCGGGCATTTCCTTGCGCGTCCGCCGGTAGAGCATGGTGACTTCGCTTGCGCCCACTCTGAGACCGCAGCGGGCCACGTCAATGGCCACGTTTCCACCGCCCACAACGGCGATGCGTCCTTTCAGCTGAGACTCCCCTTTGAGGTTAATGCTGCGCAGGACCGAGAGACCGTCCAGAACACGGGGGTCGTCCTCACCCGGAATCCCCATGGTGGTCCCTTTGGTCGCTCCCACCCCCAGGAAGACGGCATCGAATCCTTCATCAAAAAGGCTATCCAGGGATTCAACGGATGTGTTGTAACGGAATTCCACGCCGATATCCTCGATATCCTTGATTTCCTGGTCCAGCACAGGGCGGGGCAAGCGGTACTCGGGGATTCCGATACGCATGGTGCCACCCCCTTTATCCAAGGCTTCAAACACGGTGACGGCGTGTCCTTTTTTTCTGATGAACCAGGCGGCGGTAAGGCCTGCCGGACCAGCGCCCACAACCGCCACCTTTTTTCCGGTATCGGGAAGAATTTCCAGTTTTTCGCGCCATCTGCCGTTATCCTGTTCCGCGACGAATTTTTTAAGGGCTCGGATGCTGATGGCCTCATTCACATCCCCCCGCCGGCATGCGTCCTCACAGGGATGGGGACAGACACACCCAAGGGTATAGGGCAGGGGTACGGTTTCGCGGATGACTTCAATCGCGTCCTGATATCTGCCTTCGGCAATCAGCCGAACATAACGGGCCACGTCAATGCCGGCAGGGCAGGTGTTGGTGCACGGCAGAATGAAGGCTTCGCGCTCATCTTCCGTAAAAGACGCTTTGTCCACAATGGCCCCGGTGGGACAGACTTCCACGCACGCCTCGCAAAACTTGCACCCTGAGTCCATGATGGGAACGTTGGCCTGAGTGCCCACGTATGTCCCGATACCCCGGTTGATCAATCCGATGGCGCCGATGCCACGGACTTCCTGGCACATTCGAACGCATCGTTCACATAAAATACACCGTTCCAGGTCCCGAACGTAGACCGGTTCGTCTTCTGGAATCTCCGGCAGCTTTCTCGGTTCGGAAACGTGGCCCGGCAGTATGTCCTCAACCCCCACATACTTCACCACTTTTTGAAACTGCGTCGATTCCTTGAGTTCTTTCGGATGGTCGCTCAGCAAAAACCAGATAATGCTTTTTCTGAATTCCTGCAGTTGAGGCGTGTTGGTCCGAACGATCATCCCTTCGGATACGTAGGTGGTACAAGACGGGGGAAAGCCGCGCATGTTCTCAATTTCAACGAGGCACAGTCGGCATGCCCCAAGAGGGGGTAAATCAGGATGATAACACAGATTGGGGATGTAAATGCCTGCGTCGAATGCCGCCTCAAGCACGGTTTTTCCCTCTTCCACCTGTAACTGCTGATCATCAATTGTAATATGTATCATTGTATCGCCTCAAAATTACATGCATCGATGCAGGATTTACATTTTATGCATTTTTCCTTGTCAAGGACAGGATATTGCTTCTTTTTCCATTCAATTGCTTCAACCGGGCAGGCCTTATGGCACAGTCCGCATTTGGTGCAGTTTTCTTCGATGAACTCAAACTTGATAAGCGCCGTACAGACATGTGACGGGCACTCCCGGTCATGAATGTGTGCCGCATATTCTTCCGGAAAGTATTGCAGGGTGGTTAGCACAGGGTTCGGGGCCGTGTTCCCCAATCCGCAGAGCGCCGTATTCTTAATGGTGTTTCCCGTCTCCCGCAGAAACGTCAAATGGTCCTCCGTTCCCCGTCCCCCGGTGATCTCGTCCAAGACTTCCAAGGTTCTCTTTAAACCCACACGGCAGGGAACGCACTTTCCGCAGGATTCCGCCACGGTGAAGTCCAGGAAAAACCGGGCAACATCCACCATGCAGGTGCGGGTATCCATAACAACCATTCCGCCCGACCCCATGATGGCGCCCGTCTTATTGATGGATTCGTAATCGATGGGCGTGTCCAGCAGGCTCTCAGGCAGACAGCCGCCCGAAGGACCCCCCAGTTGAATCCCTTTGAATTTGGCCTTCTTTTTGAGCATTCCGCCACCGGGTCCAAAAACGATATCACGAATGGTTATGCCCATGGGGACTTCCACCAGGCCGGTGTTCTTTATCTTCCCGGCCAGGGCAAAAACCTTTGTTCCTTTGCTGTTTTCCGTGCCGATGGATGCGAACCAATCGGCGCCTTTTTCATACACGTGCCGAACACTGGCAAGCGTTTCCACATTGTTGATGGTGGTGGGCTTTCCCCAAAGCCCTTTTTGTGCCGGAAAGGGGGGCCTCGGTTTGGGCATTCCCCGCAGCCCTTCGATGGAGGCCAAGAGCGCCGTCTCTTCTCCGCAGACAAAGGCGCCCGCACCCTGTTTAATGGTCAAATGAAAAGAGTGGTCGCTTCCCAATATGTTGTTTCCCAGGTAACCACGTTCTTCAGCCTGGGAAATGGCGATTGTCAAACGTTTGATGGCCACGGGATATTCGGCCCGGCAGTAGATGTACCCCTCGGTGGCGCCGATGGCATAGCCGGCGATGATCATCCCTTCGACGACCGCATGGGGATCTCCTTCGAGGACGCTACGGTCCATAAAGGCGCCGGGATCACCTTCGTCGGCGTTGCAGACCATGTATTTCTGGTCCCCTTCCGCTTGCCTGCAGAAATCCCATTTCATTCCCGCCGGGAACCCCGCACCGCCGCGGCCGCGGAGGCCTGCGGCCTTCATTTGTTCGATGACCTCCTTGGGGCTCATGGCGAGGACTTTCTGAAGCGCCTTGTAACCGTTTTGTGCCTCATAGTCGTCCAGGCTTTCGGGATCGATTTCACCGCAATTGGCAAGAACGATACGGGTCTGGGTGGCAAAAAACTGTTTGTAATCATCGCCTGCCACCTTCTTCTTGACCGGCTCCCCATTTACCAGGTGCTCTTCCACAATTTTTGAAACGTCATCAGGGGATACGTATTCATAGGTGATCCTTTCGCCTTCCGGGGGGACAATATCCACGAGGACATCTCTGAACAATCCCCGGTCGCCCGTTTGGATGACGTCATAGTCATCCTGCAAATTGTTCTGTTTCAACCCTTCACGAAAGAGGTCCGCGACTTTTTCTGCTCCGGCTGAAATGCCGCTGGTACCCGTGCATATGAGTATTCTATTTTTCATGATTCCTCTTTCTCCGATCGATACTTGTTCCATGTTTCTTCGATATTCTGAATCGTGCAATGTCCGTAAAAATCGTCATCGATCATGATGACGGGCGCCATGCCGCAGCATCCAAGACATGCTACCCGTTCCACGGTGAACAAGCCATCTTTCGTTGTCTCCCCTTCTTCAACTTCCAGTTTCTCCAGGAGATAATCGAACAGGCCTTTGGCACCCATTACATGGCAGGCCGTTCCCTGGCATACCCGGATAGTGTGTTTGCCGCGAGGGGTCAGGTAAAACTGTGTGTAAAAGGTCAATACCCCGTATATCTCCACAGGGAATATGGCCAGTTCCTTTGCCACCAGCTGCACAGCATCATCAGGGACATAGCCGTAGGCGCCTTGGATATCCTGCAGGAGCGGAATTAAAGCGCCCTTCTTCTGGCTGTATTTTTCAATGAGTTCTTTGGTTGGTGAAAGATCTACGCTCATGGGCAAAACCTCTTTCTTGACATCTCTAAACCTTGATAACCTCTGCTGTCTTAGGGAAAAATCCTTGGAGAAATGGCAATTCTCCAAAAATCGTGTTACCATCTTTAATAATTCTCTGTTTGTCAAGGAATATTTATTGCGTCACGAGGTGATCACGTGAACAACTTTGAGACCATATCCAGCGGCAATTACCAGCCCTTTCTGAAGAACATTACCGAGTACATAGTGGCGGTGAACCGAAACTATGAGGTCGTCATGGCCAATGATCTGTTCAAAGAACGATTCGGCGGGCACCCGAAGGGTTTTTGTTACCAAGCCTGGAAGAAAAGGGATTCCAAATGTGATGATTGCATTGTGGAGCGGACATTCCGGGACGGAAAAAGCTATCAGCGTGAAGAAAATGTCGTCATGAAGGACGGCAGAAAGGCGCAGATGCTGCTTCGAACTACGCCGGTCAAGGATTCCCGCAACAGGATTGCATACGTTCTGGAGACGGCCGTTGACATCACGGAAAATGGGAAGTTGTTGAAGGACTTTTCCCGAGTCTCCGGCAATTTAGAGCAGGTGATATCAGAGCGGTTGAACCGCCTGCGTCAGTCTGAGGAGAAATACCGAACCATTTTCGAGCGTTCGGGTGATGCCATCATGCTCATCGATTCAAAAGGGGCCGTCCTGGAGGTAAATCAGGCCGGCATTGATATCTTAGGATTCTCCAAGCGGGAAGAGGTCCTCCAAACGGAATCGGTCACGGAATTCTTCAAAGATGACAACGAACTGTATCGGTTCCAGAAAAAACTGTTGCAAGACGGTTTTCTCACCGGCTTTGAAGCATCCCTTCTGAGAAAGGACGGATCCCTGTTCTACGGCCGTTTAACCGCCAATGTCACCCTGGATGTGGCGGGTCAGATTACCGGTTATGTTTTCATCGTGCGGGATATTACCAAAAGAAAGAAGGTGCAGGAACAGATCGAACGGCGGAACAAATGGCTGGCCATGCTGAACGCCACTTCCATGGCCATCGGGAGCACTCTGGACCTTGATGAAATCGTGAGCAATACCGTTACGAAGATCCTGGAAATTCTC
This sequence comes from Thermodesulfobacteriota bacterium, assembly GCA_028278625.1. Next base: position 7,949 of record JANQDY010000147.1, on the reverse strand, counting down.
GAATCGGTGAGTGTCAGGATTTACCGTTTCAACAAGCAAAAACAGACGTTGGAGTTGCTGGCCAGCAAAGGCTTGTCTACGCGGTTCGTGGAAAACGGACGTATCCAAACCCGTGGGTTGGGGGAAGGCTACCTGGGAAAGACGCTGATGTCGGCGGAAACCAAAGTGGTCACCAATCCATCGGAACTGGATGATCCTTGCGCTGACCTGCTTGCCGAAGAAGGGATTCAGTCAGCGATTTATGTGCCCCTGGTTTCAAAGGGCGAACCGGTGGGAGCCATGGTTATCTCCAGTCGATCCGCATCTGATTTTTCAAAGGATTACCTGGAGTTCCTCTCCGCCATCGGAAACCAGATCGGCGTGGCCATTGAAAAGGCCGCGCTCTATGAGAATCTCAAGAAAGCCTATCAAGATCTCAAGGAGGCGCAGGAACAGGTGATTGCTCAGGAGAAACTCGCCTCTCTGGGCAAGTTGTCCGCCACCATTGCCCACGAGATCAACAATCCCCTGGCGGCTGTACTGACCTATAACCGCTTGATGATTAAACAGAATAGAAGTGGGCGGTTGACACCTGAAAGGGCGGATGATATCGAAAAATATCTCAATATTATGGAATCCGAAACGGCACGGTGCGGTGAAATCGTCAAAAACCTCCTGGCTTTTTCCCGCCAATCCCGGATCAGCATTGAAAACAGGAATATCGAGGAAATTGTGGATCGGACCCTCGCGCTTTTGTCCCATGATTTGGAAATGAAGGGTGTCAAGGTGATTAAGAGCATCGAGCCAAATCTGCCCAATATTGAGTGCGATTTTAAACAGATCCAGCAAGCGCTTTTAAACGTTGTTGGAAATGCATCCGAAGCCATGACCGAAGGCGGGATCCTGACCGTATCAGTGAAACGTTCCGCCGGTGCAGAGACCATGGAAATCCGAATTTCCGATACCGGCTGTGGAATACCAAAAGGACATCTGAAGGACATTTTTGAGCCTTTTTTTACCACCAAAGAGGAAGGAAAAGGGGTTGGCCTCGGACTTTCAGTGGTCTACGGTATCGTCACCCGGCACCGGGGGTCCATAGATGTCAAAAGCGACCCTGGTAAGGGGACCACTTTTAAGATTTGCCTGCCCATGGCCGACAATATCCAGGTGAAAAGCACTGTTTGAGATGATTATGAATGGTCAATGTCTCTGTTTCGGATGCGGTTCTCCGGTGGTGAGCGGTTTTGGACTAAGGAGCGTACGATAATGACAAAGATGCCCAGCATTTTAGTAGTAGATGACGAGGTGGCCATACGGGAATCCTTGAAGGACTGGTTGATGGAAGACGGCTACCTGGTTAGTTTGGCGGTTGATGGAAGAGAAGCGCTCGCCATGGTGGAAGTGTTTTCCTATGATGTGATACTCCTGGATCTCAAGATGCCCGGGATGGATGGCCTGGAAACCATGCGGCGTATCAAAGAAATAAGTCCTGATGCGGAAGTGTTGATGATGACGGCTTATGCCTCCGTGGATACGGCGGTCGAGGCCATGAAGGAAGGCGCTTTTGATTACCTTGTCAAACCCTTTGATCCGGACGAGGTGGAGCTGCAGATAAGGAAAATCGTCTCCCACAGAGAAATGCGCTTGGAAAACATCATGCTCAGAAAAAGACTGGAAGAACAATACCAGTACGATGAAATCATCGGAAAGAGCGAGAGCATGCAGAGGATTTTCGAACTAATAGACCGTGTGGCCCCATCCGATTCAACGGTACTGATTACCGGAGAGAGCGGCACGGGAAAGGAGTTGATTGCCCAGGCACTTCACGGAAACAGCGATCGCTGTTACATGCCGTTTGTTGCGATCAACTGCGGATCTTTGCCGGAGACCCTTTTGGAGAGTGAGCTTTTCGGATATGAGAAAGGGGCTTTTACCGGAGCGGACCACACCAAGAAAGGCCGCTTTGAGATGGCTCAGGGCGGGACCCTCTTTCTGGACGAAATCGGTGATATCAGCATGAAAACGCAGGTGGACCTGTTGAGAGTGCTTCAACAAAAGGAGATTTCCAGGTTGGGTGGTGAAAGCACCATTCACGTGGATGTTCGCATCCTGGCCGCTACCAACCGGGATTTGAAGGATTCCATCAGTAAAGGAGAATTTCGAGAAGATCTCTTTTACCGCTTGAATGTTATTTCCATCCATGTGCCGCCTTTAAGAGAGAGAAAGGAAGACATTCCGCTGCTGGCAAGAGCCTTTGTCAAGCGACAGTGCATGGAAATGAGCAAAGAATATGTCAAAATCAGTGCCGATGCCATGCGGGAATTAATGGCGTATCATTGGCCCGGAAATGTTCGAGAACTGGAGAATGTTCTTGAACGGGCCCTGGTCATCGGGACCGGAGGGGAGATTGTGCCGGATGATCTGCCCTTCACACACGGTGAGGTTCCTGACCCGGATTCTCCCAAAACCTTGAAAGCAGTTGAAAAGGCGCACATCACAAAGATCCTGTCCCAGACAGGGTGGAATATCAGCAAAGCCGCCCGAGAGCTGGATATTGACCGCCAGACCCTCTACAACAAAATGAATCGGTACGCCATTAGGCGGGGGGAATCCTGATCCGTTGTGTCAGAAAACGTTTATGTGTGCCCTTTGGGTGTCGTTGATGAAGATATCTTGGAGATTGTGGCCCGGAGTGTCGTCGAATTTCTGAAAATGCCCGTCCGCATACTTCCGGCCATGGGAGAGCCAACCTATGCCTATGACAAAAGGCGGGGCCAATACGATTCCAAAAGGATTTTGAAGCGTCTCATGGCGAACTGCCCCCGCGGAACCTTTAGAATCATGGGGGTGACCAGGGTTGATCTCTATGTTCCCATCCTCACCTTTGTTTTCGGGGCCGCGCAATTGTCCGGACGGAGCGCGGTGATCTCCACCGGGAGACTGAATCCCCTGTTCCACCAGGAACCGGAAAACCGCCAACTGTTTTTAGCGCGTGTTAAGAAAACCGCTGTTCACGAACTGGGTCACAGTCTTGGCCTGGTTCATTGCCGGGACCGCCGATGCGTCATGTTTTCCTCCACCCGCATTGAAGATACGGATTTGAAGGAATCTCGATTTTGCTACACCTGTGGGGAGCTTTTCAAATGGCACCTGGATAAAGTGCTCCGTCCTGCCGAATTTGATGTGTAGAAAATTTCGTCACACGTCGAATATTCCACCATAGTTAAAAATAAGCTGTTAAATCAAGATTTTGAATTGGCTATTGTCTCTTTTGGTGGAATAGTTGTCGAATTTATCATCAATATGGCGATATGTCCTGAATTATTCCAAGTCATCGGGTAGCTCCGTAAAATAAATAAAAAGTCAATAGGTTATGGTGTTTTTTCGGTGAGCATGGTGGCAAATGGCACCGGCTTTGCATATTCAAACACCGACAGCAAACAGGGCGGTTTCAAAATATACGTTCCGATAAAAACGGTTTGTAGCAAGGAGGAGAAAATGGGAGCCAAAAGAGAGTCAATGAAAATCGTACCGCCAGGAAAGAAGAAATGCGTATGGATGGAAGCAGGGGTGGTCTCCTACAAACTCTGCGATAATAATTACGACTGTCCAACGTGCGTCTATGATCAGGGCATGCAACTGAAAGTCGCCAAAGAGAAAGAGAGGGCGGCGGCGGCAAGGGTTGAGGTGAAACCCGACAAACTGACTGAGAGCTGGGTGGAGGCAATGATGAAGCTGCCCGCATCACGGCGAAAATGCAGATATATGATCACCGGAGAAGTGGGGCGAAAGATCTGCCCCAACGCTTACGAGTGTGGCAACTGCTCTTTTGATCAGATGATGCAGGCCCGTGTTGAGAACCAGGTGCTGCCTGTTCACGGAAGAAGAGAGGTTGAAGGGTTCCAGGTGGCGGAAGATCTCTATTACCATGAAGGCCATGCCTGGGCAAAACCGGAATACGGCGGGCAGATCAGGATCGGACTTGACGACTTCGCCAGAAGGATGCTGGGCAAACTGGGCCGAATTGATCTTCCCGAAATCGGTCATGAAGTCAAGCAGGGAGCCGCGGGCTTCCATGTGAGACGAAATGACGAGATCGCAGGTGTTCTTTCACCCGTAGACGGTATTGTGTCTCGCGTTAATGACAGAATCTCCGATAGTCCGGACATCATCAATGATTCTCCCTATGAGGAAGGGTGGCTGTTCATCGTAGAGCCCACGAAATTAAAGAAAAACCTGAAATCCCTCTACTATGGCGAACACGCGGATAAATTCATGGGAGAGGAAGCAGCAAGACTCTGGGACATGGCCGATGAAGAGTTGAGAGTCGCGGCGGACGGTGGTACGTCAGTGGGCGACATTTTTCAAGCCGTCGGTGGAAAGAGTTGGAAGGCCTTTGTGAAGACATTCCTCAGAAGCTGAAACCTACTGGCTCATTTTCAGCGTTTTTTCTCCGAAAAGGCTGAATCTGAGCCAGTCAAAGCCGAATTTCATCAGCGCTACATCATCTTCTCCTAATCCCTTTCTGAGATCTTCAGATACCTCAAAATGATCAAAAAACCGGCTGCCAAAAAGGAACTCCCTGAACTTGTCCAGGTTGTAGGAGGCCATGAAAAACATCTGATGCTTTCGGGTGATATGGGCTTTAGGGCCTAGACTTTTTTGGGAAGTCATAATACCAAGCCATTGGTCATTCATGGCCTTGTACTCTTTTACCCCTTCGTGGCTTAACCATTCTTCCAGGGTCCATTCTCTTTTTTCATTGAAACCCAGGCAGTGCGATTCACCCACTATGAAATACTTCTCTCTGGCGTTTATTTCCCGGTCAACCATGGCCGAGGCCCTGCCGACAGGGTAGAGTCGGCAGGCTTCCGGTCGGTCTTCATAGATGGTGCAGCCGCTTTCGGTAACAAAAGGGCAGTGACCCCCTTTTTCCCTATTCATGTTCAGTTTGACCATGGGAAATCGCAAGTGTTGGTCCATGAACGTTTCGGTATATTTTTCGAGAAACTGATCTGAAGGAATGCCCAGTCGATTTTTCATGCGAAGGATATCGTAGGGCGTCAAAAGGAGCCTTAGCCTGGCACAGCACTCCGTAAAGCATGGAACTCCCGGGTGACATTCAAAACAAAAGGGATTTTCATGGGAAAATGGTTTGAAAAGATCTCTTTTTTCTTGGGCGCTCATGATCTGATTCTTATGCTCCGCAAAAGACTATTTGGCACTTTTTTGAGGCGCTTCTTTGACTTGCAAGGTTTTCTGTCCAAAAATTCCAAATTTTACCCAGTCAAATGCAAATTTCAAAAGGTCAACCTCATTTCTTTTTAATCTTTCGATGGTAGCATTATCGATAACAAAGCGATCCAAAAAAGAGCTCTTTAAAACAAATTCTTTAAACTTATCAATATTGTACAATGCCATGAAGGTCATCTGATAGATTTTGGGATTGTCGATGTCCAGTTCCTGTGCCTGCAAGGGTGCCGTCACTTGGGAAAACAGCATGTTCATTTCGTCATAAATGGGGACGCCCTGCTCAATAAGCCAGTCGGATATTCTGGCATGATCAGGCTGCTCCAACCCTTTGCATTTAGAAGGGTCGGCGATGAGGCTGAAAGTTCCATCGTCATTCATGTTCAACGGATACATCCGACATGGCCAAGGCCGGTCGTCATAAACACGGCATCCATTTTCTCCCACGAAAGAGCAACGCTTTTCGTTCTCTTCGTTCATCTTGAGGACAACCATGGGGATGAGGCGCTTTTCCCTGGGAATAATAATGGTGTACTCATCGAGAAACGCCTCCGAAGAGATCTTGAGTGCGTTTTTCAGCCGAACCACATCGTAAGGGGTCAGCACGATGGTGATATCTCTGCAGCAATCGGTAAAACAAGGCACGCCGGGGCCACATCTGAATTGAAAAGGTTGGTCCGGATCCATTCGAAGCAGTTTGTCCGAGGTCTTGGTATTTTCTGGTTTACCCATTATAAATGCCTTCCTTTCAGAAATTGATTTTAGCTCATTATTGATAAAACGCTTGACTATCCTTCATCCGTTTGATTCTAATCAAAGAGGGTCCTGTTACGGTGGAGAAGCAGTAAGCCGGGGCTTTTACCTGGGTGAGCGCAATTACGGATGCATATCCTGATCAAACGCTCTATACCAGTAAGAAAAGTGCCGGGTCAATGAAATTGTGTAGAAGGAGGAGTTTTAAAAATGGTGCAAAGGACTTTGTCAATCATAAAACCAGATGGCGTTTTGCGAAATCTCATAGGAGAGGTCGTTGGACGACTTGAAAAAGAAGGGCTCAAGATCGTTGCCATGAAAATGATTCATATGAGCAAGGGGCAGGCAAAAGGGTTTTACAAAGTACATGAAGGCAAACCCTTTTTTGAGAGTGTCACAGATTTTATGTCTTCCGGACCGTGCGTTGTCATGATACTGGAAGGCGAAAACGGTATCGCCCGCTATCGTGAAATCATGGGCGCTACCAATTACAAGGAAGCGGCGGAAGGGACCATCCGAAGGGATTTTGCAACCGACATTGAAAAAAATGTTGTACACGGTTCCGATTCACCGGAAAACGCGGACATGGAAATCAACTATTTCTTTAACGCACTGGAAATCCCCTGAGTCAAAAAAGGGTTCCTGGGTCAGGTGTCTGATCCAGGAACCCTTTACGGGTTCTACACGAGTATGCCGTCGACCGAATGTCGGCGTTATTCAGCCTCTTTTGCCTTTTTGAGTTCGTTCAGTTCATCCCTAAGGGTATTAATCTCATCTTTCAAGTTGTTGGTTTCATCAAAAGGCTCAGGGGCATTCTTCTTGTCTTTCAATTCCTCAAAGCCGAGATAAGCGGCCAGGGCACCGCCCAAGATCAGCATGGCGGGAACCGCGGCCAAAAGGGCTTTTGCAAAATATCCCCACCATGTTATAATTCCAATAATACCAAGAACTAATGCGACCAAACCTCCACCTAAAGCTGCCATGTTGATTCCTCCTTACAAAATAAAATTTCAATTTCAAAAACAAAGCTGAGAGCAGCGCTTTTTCGTCTGCCAAAATACCATAGAGAAAAAAGCTATCACAATCAAATTAACTCTTCAAGTACTTAATGATGTCATTTTGAAAAATAATGGCATGGAATTTGAGCGTAGGAGAGGACAATCAGGAAATTAGATATTGACAGATCATCGTTTTAACCCTATGTTCCTTCTGCCGAACTTTGGCGTGATTGACGCTTCCTACTTCTGCTTTGGCGTTCCGGTGAGGCGCTGTGGGGAACACTTTTGCCAGGTTGGTGGAAGGGATGCAACCAGAGAATTCTCATGAATTTCAGGGATGAGAAGTTAGATATTGCCTGAAAGAGAGGGAATTTTTAGGATATGGTGTTAAAGAGGCATTATAATGAAGATATTTCGGTAAAAACGGTCAAATTTGACTGTATATCGGGATTGTTATTTCTGAGACTTGCAATTATACTATCGATTTCTTTATAAAGCGTTGAAGGCCAGCGTAGCTCAGATGGCAGAGCAACTGATTTGTAATCAGTGGGTCGGGGGTTCGATTCCCTTCGCTGGCTCCATGTAAGCGTAATTTAAGGACAAAAATTATTGTTTTTTTCCTTATCAAGATGGTTTCTAAAAAGGAGAGGTTCCCGAGTGGTTAAAGGGAGCAGACTGTAAATCTGCCGGCTAAGCCTTCGGAGGTTCAAATCCTCCCCTCTCCACCACCATTTTAATCCATCTTGAACAGTTAAGGCATCAGACCGGAAGCCATTATATATCTAGCTGTTGTACCAAAAAAATAGCAGATAGAAATGCCGCCTTCAAAACGTTTTAACGTTGCCAAGGTCAAGGCGGGTTTTTTTAGAATGGCTCTTAAGGTATTGAATAAGCGGGAATAGCTCAGTTGGCTAGAGCGTCAGCCTTCCAAGCTGAGGGTCGCGGGTTCGAGTCCCGTTTCCCGCTCCA
>JANQDY010000130.1 GCA_028278625.1 Thermodesulfobacteriota bacterium | reverse complement strand
TCAGTTTGATCAGTTCGTGGGCCTTGAGGGCATCGTCGATGGAGCGGTTTAACGTCTCGGTGATCCCTTTCTGACCGATAAAGACCACCGGTTTCAGCTTGTGGGCAAGGCCCCTTAAGTGTTTTCTCTGAAATCCTTCAAGCTTATGAAGCTTCTCTTTCACTTCAATGTCTCCAAAATGAAAAGGCGCGTATTTGATGAAATACGCGCCCAGCCAATATATTGGCGTCCCCAAGGGGATTCGAACCCCTGTCGCAGGCGTGAAAGGCCTGTGTCCTGGACCTGACTAGACGATGGGGACGTTTGATAACGTCTAAATGGTCACCGCCGAGGCGTTTGCCTCAAATGAAGTCCGGTATGTGTCACTCTGCTGGTGGGCCGTGGGAGAATCGAACTCCCGACCAACGGATTAAAAGTCCGCTGCTCTACCAAACTGAGCTAACGGCCCCGCCAGAATTCGCTTAAATAGCATTTGCCTTTTTACTTGTCAAACATTTTATGCCCAATTTATTGGCCGGCATCAAAAATATTTTTGTGATGAGATCCGTCTCCTCACGGTTGGGTTGGTAGGGGTAATTCCATTGTTGCACATCCGGCAGGCAGTTGCCGAAAGGGCGGTTGCAGGCGACCGCTCCCTTTTCGTCCAGGCAGCCGGTGGTCATAAACGGGATCCCGGACCGGATGATTTCTTCAAGGATCTTGGGGGACACCCCGAAATCCGAAATGGCGCCTGTTTCGTCAAAGGCCATTTGACCGGAGCGGGAAATCTCCTTTTCAATGAGATACCTGGCCAACTGAATCCTGAGATAGGTGGGCCAGGGTGGCTGGGGCATATTGCCAAGGCTTGAGCCTTCTTCGGCAAAAAAGGAGAACAGGTGGTTGTCAATCCCCATGTGAAAGAGCCGGTCCATGAGGTCCGTCATCTCTTTTTCGGTTTCCCCCATCCCCACCATGAGATGGGCGCCCACATTGCGGGGGCCGAATACCGAAAGCGCGTCTTCCAGGAATTGCCAGTATCTCTCCCAGCGGTGAGGCCCTGATACGCCTTTTCCCCTGTATCGATCAAACAGCTCCGGCGTTGCGAGATCAAGGGCAACACCGATTTTATCGGCACCCGATGCCCTTGCCTTTTCAAGAAAATCCCCGTTCAAAATGGAGGGGCTTGTGAGAATGGATATGGGAAGTCTCGTTTCCCGGCCCAGCTGCTCGGTCATGGTAAGGGTGTGGGTCACGCATTTGCCGTTGGTGATCATGGAAATGCAGGTTCTGCCGACATAATCGGGCGCACCCCTAATGGCATCAATGATCTCGGACATTTTGAAAAGGGGCCATTCCACATGAATGAAGCTCTTTTCTTGGTAGGTGCCGGGCCGCTTCTTGGCCAGGCCGCAATAGGCGCAGTTGGCGGCGCATCCTTCCGGGTAATGGACCAGCAGATTGACGCATCGGTTTACAGCCCCCCGGTACATGCGGTTGTGCATTAATCCGAGGGAGATGGCCGTGGCATGGCTCATTTTTGCGTATTCAGGACTTTGCTTTTTCCGGTCCATCAGAGCCTCACCTGGTTTTCCTTGGCCAGGAGGACCGCTTTCGTGAGGGTGGATACGTCGATGCCGTAAATCATGTCATCGTGCCATACGGCGTCGATGTTCTCTTCTATGCGTTCCTTGCGGGCGCTGGTCCATTTGAGCGCATTTTCGATCTTATGAATATCGGCGGTGGTGGAAAAGAAATCCCCGGTAATGAGAATGCTTTCGATGGAGGCCCCGGACAGGGAGAGATATATTTCCAGGAGCCCGCCCCGGGTTTTCAACTGGCCCACGCCCATTCGGGTCCTTGGGTGTTTGTGGGAGAAGATCCAGTCTTCCTGGGTGTACCGGTTGTCGATAAAATCCTGGATGGTCTGCTGTTCCCAGGCATCGGGGCTGTCTTCCTCGAATGTCATTTGAAATTCATCTTCAAAGGCCCCTTTTATGGCCGAAATGGTTTCCGGCACCGACACCTTTCGGCCCGTTTCGAGGCGAACGGTGGTCATGCGCTGGCTGAAACAGTTATACCCCTTGTCCTGGAATTTGATGACCGGCGTATTCATGATATCGGTCATCAGTTCCACATCGAAATCCACCAGAAGGCTGGTATGAAAGAGGAGCGTATTGCCCGCTTCAGCCGCGGCTGAAAGGCCCGCGATCTTCTTTCCGGAGACTTCCAGGTCATTCTTGGGTTGAAAATAGGCGTCGATTCCAAAGGCGGCCATGGCCTTGATGAGCACCCGGCTCAGGGATTCAAAGACACCCCCCACGCCTTTTTTGAGTCCCGGATAATCCACGTTGATGCCGAGGCCCAAAGAGACGATTTCAGGCCCCATGATGACGGTGCCCCCGCCGGTGCTCCTGCGGTTGACTTCGATGCCCCGGGCACGGCACCGGTCCAGACGCAGGGCCGCCTCCAGATCCTGATATTTTCCCACGATGGCGGACGGAACAAAGGCGTACAGGTGGAGGATGGGGGGCGATTGATGCTGTCCCACGGAACAGGGGAGGGTGTCGTCCACCGCCAGCCCTTGGGCCGTGGTAAGAGGGGTTTCGAGGTTCTTAAAAAGGCGCCAACGGGTGTTCATGCCTATGCCTTTGCTTTTTCCTCTTCCGATTTCTTGACTTCCGCTTCAACAAAGTCCGCAACCGCATCCCCGTGAATCAGGTTTTCAAGCTCCTCTTTCAGCTCATCTTCGTCATCGGCTTCTATCACCAGAATCCACCCTTCACCGTAGGGGTCTGAATTGATCAGGGACGTGTCGTCCTCCAGGTCTTCATTGATCTCGACGATTTCACCGGAAACCGGGGCAACCAGCTTTCCGATCCATTTCCTGGATTGGATCTTTCCGCAGGTTTCTCCCTGTTCCACGTCGTCTTCTTCTTCGGGAAGGTCTACGAAGACGATGTCACCGGCTTCTTTTTGAAACAGGTCGTTCATGCCGACTGTGACCTTGGTGCCATCCAGTTTGGCCCAGCTGTGCTCTTCGTGATAGTAAAGCTCATCCGGCATATTGTATCCATTGATTTCAGCCATTTCTTTCCTCCTCAATTAAAGTGGGATTTTTTGACCCTTTTTTTCAATTAAGGTTGTCCTTATGAAAACCGGACCCTTACCGCTTCGGCGTGAATGGGAAGACCCTCTGCTTCAGCGAGGGTGATCACCGTATCCTTCAAACCGGCAAGACCTTCTTTGCTCAAATACTGAAAAGTGGGCTTTTTGATGAAATCATCCACGGAAAGCCCTGAAAACATGCGGGCGCACTGTCCCGTCGGGAGTACATGATTGGTCCCGGAGGCATAATCCCCCACCGGCACAGGGGCATAGGGCCCCATGAAGATGGAACCGGCGTGTTTGATTCTGTTGAGGGTAATGAACGGGTCCCTGGTCAGAATCTGAAGGTGTTCCGTGGCGTACTCGTTGGTGAACGCTATGGCTTCATCCATATCTTTTGAAATGAGCACGCAGGAATGCTTTACCAGTGAGGATTCAAAGATCTCCTTGCGCGGCAGTTTCTCAAATTCGCGGTTGATGATCCCACAGACTTCCTTCGCCAGTTCCCGTGATGGGGTTACCAGCACCGCGGCGGAGTCGGGATCATGTTCCACCTGGCTTAAAAAGTCGATGGCGATCCACTCGGGATTGCCGCTGTCATCGGCGAGGATGAGGGACTCACTGGGTCCAGCCGGCGAATCGATATCCACCTGTCCGTAAACCAGCATCTTGGCGGCGGTGACGTATTTGTTCCCGGGTCCCACGATCTTGTCCACACGGGGCATGGTCCGGGTGCCGTAAGCCAGTCCGGCAACGCCCCAGGGGCCGCCCACCTTGAAGATGCGGTCGCAGCCGGCAATGTCGGCAGCCACCAGGGTGGCGGGGTTGGCGGTCATCCCTTTTCCCGGGGGGGTGACGGCCACGATTGTTTCCACGCCCGCCACTTTGGCCGGGAGTACCGTCATGAGAATGGAGCTGGGGTAGACGGCGCTCCCGCCCGGAATGTAGCATCCCACGATATCCATGGGTCGCGTGATCCTGCCCGCCAGAATCCCTTCGGAGACTTCGATGGACCACATTTCCCGCTCTTTCTGGGCCGTATGAAACTTGATGATGTTCTGGGCAGCGGTTTTGAGACAGTCCACCACCTTGGGGTCCAATAGATCATAAGCAGCAGCGATTTCCGCTTCAGTGGCTTCCAGATCGGACGGTTCAATGTCTTCCTTATGTTTTCGATAATGGGCAAGGGTTACCGCATCCCCGTTTTCCTTGATATCGTTTACAATTCCGCGGACACCCTCGAAAACCTCCGATATGTCCTCCATGGATCTTTCCATGATGCCTTTCCGCCGCTCGGGCGTGAGCGCATCAATCATTTCGGGTATCATTTTCATTTGCTCATCTTTCCTTGGATACTCTCTTTTAAAGGCGGCATCTTGGCGGGCCGTTTCATGGTCCTGGCTGTTTTGGCGTCACCGGTGAGCCACACGTAATCTGCCAGTCTTTTATTGATTGTTGTGCGTTCTGTCAAGGGATAGAGTAAAATAGTGGCCAACCGGAGATCAACACGCCGCAGGACCCGTTCGGGAACGCCGAATCGGTTGACGATGTGGCCGTTTCCGGTAAAGACGACCATTTTTCCGCCGTGTGTTTCAAGGTAATGGGCAATGGTCTCCGCCATGGTCTCGTCCCATACGCATTGTGCCTGGTAGAAGAATTCAAAATTATTAAGACCGTGGTGTGCTGCCATTTCCGCGGTGTGCTGCTCGAATACGGTTTCGAGATATTCCCGATGGTCCTTGTTTTTAAGGTCTATCTCCCGGGCCACCTGCTGCCGTTCTTCGGGGCTGAGACTTGTTAAGCCGCTTCTGGCAACCTTTTTGACCAGCGGATTTGGCGCATTGATGCCCAAGAGCGCGCTCCCCTTCTCTTTTGTGACCCACAAAAGGGGCCGGTACAGGTGATAAGGGAACCGCCATGAATTCTCCCAATCCACCGCCGCAAGGAAATCGGTCTCATCAAGATCCCCGGCCATGAACCGGTCCAGGGCCGGTTGGCGGGTCCTATCGAAAAATTCCATGGCAACCGCCAGAGGCGGGTACCTGCCCGTGAGGGCCTGGAGCAATTGCACCTGGATGAGGTGGTGTTCGGGATTGTCATGGACCTCCCCGACAAAAATGACGTCCACCGACCCCAGTTGCTCAACCAAACGTGGAAAAGAGATGGCCTTTCCGGTTTTGAGATCGATGATTCTCCCTTGGGAAAAGTGCCGTTTTTCACCTTCCACGGTGGCGAGGGGCGGCATGACCCGCTTTTTGGAAGCACAGCCCGGCAACATGATCAAAAAAAACGGGAGTATGAAGACGAATAAAAGGGTGTAAACTGCATCATAACGGCGGTTTTTCACAAAAAAAGCCCCTTTAACAATGATCTTGACTCCCACAGGTTCTATCATTAACCTTTCTTTCAATGCAACTTTTAAAAACCTTACAAAGGTCCGCAAAATATGGAAAGACATCGAACCCTGCAGAGCGTTTTGAAGGACTACCCCAAGGAGGTGATTTTAAAGGACGGTACGGGTGTTACCCTTAGGCCGCTCATGGATGGGGACCAGGAGGCGCTTTTGGAAATGTTCCGGCGGTTCCCAAAGGAAGAGTTGTGGTTCCTGAACCACGATGTGAATGATCCCGGCCTGATCGATCGATGGGTCAAGAACCCGGATAGAAGGCGGATTGTCAGTATCATCGCTCTGACGGAGGGAAGGGTCATTGCCAATGCCGTGCTTCTCATGAAGGAATACGGGGCCAAACGGCACATCGGAAAGGTGCGGATAGCCGTTGATCCCGGCATGCGGGAAAAGCGGTTGGGGACCTGGATGCTGCTGGATTTGATCAATCTGGCGGTGGCCATCGGACTGAAAATCCTGGTGATGCGACTTATTGAAGACAGGGATATGGCCGTGATCCAGGGCGTTAGGAAACTGGGCTTTGTGGAACGGGCCGTACTCGATGACCACGTGCTGGACATGGAAGAGAACCCACACAATCTGGTCATTATGACCAAGCGGCTTCAGACCCACTGGGATGACTTTTAGTGTCCGCCCACAAATGGCCGACTTCTCATTCGTGGACGGACACTTGCCAAAAAATATGAAAAACGAGCGTACGCAATATCGGCTGGATCCTGTAATCCTGAGAAAGGTCCTGCCCCACGGTCCCGGCGTGTACCTGTTCTTGGGTCCGAAAAACCAGGTCATATATGTGGGAAAGGCCAAGGATCTTTCAAAACGGGTCCTTTCCTATTTCAGATCTTACAACCGGGAGCATTCGAAAACCGGTCGAATGCTCCAGAGGGCGAAAGGGCTCGAATTTGTGCTCACCCTTACTGAAAAGGAAGCCTTCATCCTCGAAAACGATCTGGTCAAGAAACTGAAGCCCCGGTACAACATTGTTCTTCGTGACGACAAACAGTACCCCTGCCTAAGGCTCGATATTCGTGAGCCGTACCCCCGTCTCGGTATTGTGCGCAACATCAAAAAGGATGGGGCCCTTTATTTCGGGCCTTTTTCCTCGGCCAATGCGGTGCGCAGCACCGCACGACTGGTCTCCAGGGTGTTCAAACTCAGAAAGTGCAAGAACCAGAAACTTAAACAGCGGAGCAGGCCCTGCATCAACCATCAGATGGACCGTTGTCTGGCGCCCTGTTCCCGGAATGTATCCATAAGGGTCTACGGGGAAATGGTTGAACAGGTGCGCCTTTTTCTGGAAGGGCGCAACACAGAGCTGGTGGGGACCCTCAAAAAAGAAATGTCAAAGGCGGCGTCTCATCTCGATTTTGAAAGGGCCGCTGATCTGAGGGATCGGATTTCGGCCATTCAGAAGACCGTGGAACGACAGCACGTGGTCTCCCGAAAAATGGCGGATCAGGACATTATCGGCATTGCAAAGCGGGATTCCCTCCTTCAACTGGTGGTGATGTTTGTGCGGGAGGGACACCTTTTGGGGAACCGGCATTTCCTCTTTGAAGATGAAAACGCCGATCTGTCTGAGGTAATGGAGGCATTCCTGAAACAATATTATTCGGGACAGGTTTTCATTCCCGGTACCATCCTCCTTTCCGAGCCGGTTCCGGAAAGCGAACCGTTGGGTGAATGGATTTCGGAGATGGCGGGAAAGAGGGTGGTCATCCATAGGCCCCAACGGGGTGAAAAGAAAAAACTGGTTCAAATCGCCGTGGCCAATGCCGGGAACCTGCTGGCGGGCCACCGGGTGTCAAAAAAGGAAGCATTGCTGGAATCGGCAAGATCCCTCTTGAACCTCAAGAAGGTGCCGCGGACCATTGAAGGGCTTGATATTTCAAATCTGCACGGTGCCAATGCGGTGGGCGTTGTGGCCGCTTTCAAAGATGGTGAACCTGACCGGAAGCATTACCTGAACTATCGCATCAAACAGATAGATGGCATTGATGATTACGGGATGATGGCCGAAATGGTGAGACGGCGTTTGGCCGGTGGTTCGCCGCTGCCGGACCTTCTTCTGGTGGACGGAGGAAAAGGTCATCTTTCGGCGGTAAAGAGGGTTCTGGATGAGCAAGTTGAAAAGAAGGATCGGTTTTCACTGCCGGAAGTGGTTTCCCTGGCAAAGCCCGACGAATTCTTAGGGGAAGTTAACGACAAAGTCTATGTTCCCGGCAGAAAAAACCCCGTTCACCTGGCACCGGATCATCCGGTTTTGTTTCTACTGATGCGGGTTCGGGATGAAGCCCACCGCAGGGCCGTGACTTATCATCGAAAACTGCGGTCCAAAGGAGTGACCCGGAGTGCTCTAAATGACATCCCAGGCGTGGGGGAAAAGAGAAAAAAAGCGCTTCTTAAACATTTCAAAGGGATCGATAGAATTATGAAGGCGAAAGTTGAAGATTTGTGCGCGGTCCCCGGTATTCATCGGAACCTGGCCGTTAAGATCGTTGAAGGGTTGTCAAACAGCCAAGCGGAGAAAAAGGGTGGTGAGGCCCAGATAAACGAGAAGGCTCAGGATATCGTTTGAAGTGGTAACAAAGGGGCCGGCCGCAAGCGCCGGGTCTATGTTGAGGCGTTTTAAGGCCAGAGGGACCGCCGCGCCGATGATACCCGACATGATGATGATGAGGAACAGGGCCGCATCCACAATGAGTCCCAGTCGGT
>JANQDY010000271.1 GCA_028278625.1 Thermodesulfobacteriota bacterium | reverse complement strand
GGACATCTTTCCCTGTGACAGTTCGGTTACCATGGATTTTCCGGCGGCGGCTGTTCGCCCCACAAGCCCTTCATTGAGATCAAAGTGCGTCGGCCCATCGGACACATAGTCACGGGGCTCCGCCGCCATTCGGTGATAAACGACGCTATCCTTTCCAACCGACCGCACAAAAAGCGCACCCATGGGAACATCCAGAAATTCAAGTGCGTAAGTGATGGCTCTTTCGGCCACTTCTGAAAGGGTATTTTCTCCCTGCAACGACGCCACCAGATTACTCTGGGCCTTCTCAGAAATGGCCCGGCTGTCCGCTTGCCGGGTCAAATTGTTCAGTTCTTCCGTCCGTGTGGAGATGCGCTTTTCCAGATCGAGATTGGCCTTCTCTATTTCGGTTTTCAGACGCGACTCCTCTTCAATGCGTTCTTCCAGATGAAGGTTTGTTACTTTGAGTTCTGCCTGAAGCCGTTGCTCCTCCCCGATGGCTTTTCGGGTTTGGCGGGTAAACCCGATCCCCACAAAAACCAACAGGGCAAGGGCCGGAAACACCGCCACCAGCGAATAGTCGTAAATCATCTGAATGCGGCCCGCCTTTTGGGATAATTCGTCGAGGATGATCTTCACAATCTTTTTGGAACCTTCCAAATAGACCTCTTGTGTCTTCTCGTACGATTTGCTCCGTACAATCTTCTCCGCTTCAATCCAATTTCCGGCTTTCATCCTTTCGATAGCTTTCCGCTCAAGGGAAACAAGTGCGCTTTTCATTGAATCGATCCCGGCAATTTCCCGTTCGGCCGCGGCGTTTTGTGCGAGAAGCAATACCTCCTGGACCTTCTTTTCCAGATCCGCCCGCAGCCTTTCATAATTGTTCACCGCCTGAATATTGTGCGCGGCCACCGCCAAGGCAACCATGTGACTCAATTCCAGATCCATTCGAACAGTGGCTTCCACACCCTGTCGAATTTTCAGTCGTTGATCGTGGGTTACCTTAGCTTGATGATCCAGGTATAGACTCATAAAAGTCACAACCATCAGAATTAGGACCGCTCCGTAGAGCGAATTGACGCTGTTGAGGAATTTCATATTATTGCCCTCATCCCATGGGAGTTGCGTTCATTGGACAATCTTGTATTTCTTCTCTCTGCCCAGCTGCTCCGAAAGCTCGTTGATCTCCTCCTTAAGGGCGATCATCTTCTCTTCCCGTCCGGTTACCAGCCGGTTGAATTGCTCCAGCTCTTCAAGTCTCTGCCTCAATTCCCCTTCCGCCTTCAACCGATCGGTGATATCCCTGAAGGTCACCACCGCTCCCGCAATCTTCTGGTCCCGTATGATCGGCTTGGAGGTGTATTCCACCGGAAAGGAACTGCCGTCTTTGCGCCACAATACTTCGTCCGCCTCATGGTGGGTCATGCCCTTGGTGGCAGACAGGTATACGGGACATTCTCCCATGGGATAGGGGGTGCCGTCTGCACGATGATGGTGAACCAAGGGATGTATGGACTTTCCCACCATCTCATCTTCTTTGAAGCCCAGCATCTTCAAAGCATTGGGGTTCATGAAAGTCACCACTCCGGTCTCATTTACTCCGAAAATACCGTCACCGGCGGAATTCAAAATGAGGCGGCTTCTCTCCTCACTTTTCAAAAGGGCCTCTTCGGCTTGTTTCTGTTCCGTGATGTCTTTGGCAGCGACTGCGATAATTCGCCGGTCCTCCAGTTGGTTCGTCGTTATAGAGAGGAGCACATTGAGCAATCGGCCGTCTTTGGTGCGGTAAAGCCCTTCGGTTTCAACCTGCGGTTTGTCTTTTAGCACCTGCAGCAGGCTGGGCGACCCTTCTTCGTAAAACCCCACATCGATTTCAGGGACAATCATCTCCAGAAGCTCTTCCCGGGTATATCCCAGTGATTCACATGCCGCCTCGTTGGCATAGACGAAACGGCCGCTTTCGGGGTCCACCCAGAAAATACTCAACGCCGCCTTATCGACGGTATTCTGGGTCAAATTGAGTCGATCTTCAGACTGCTTACGTTCCGTTATGTCCCGAACGGTGCCCACGGCAAACCACTCCTCATCCACCTGAAACGAGGAGACGGAGACTTCCGCCGGAAACTCATGGCCGGCCCGGTTTATTGCGGTCACCTCGCGTCTGTTCCCGATCACGGGTCCTTTACCGGTTTTGGAAAAATGTTTCAGACCGTCAATGACTTTGGGGATGTCTTTCTCAGGCATCACCATTTCATGAAAAGAAACGCCCATGGCCTCTTCCGAGGGATATCCAAAAAGTGTTTCCGCCGACTGATTCCAGAACATGATCTCCCCTTTGGCGTTGATCATGATCAGGGCGTCATCCATGGCATAACTCATGGCCGTGATCTTGCGCTCACTCTTGAGATACTCCTGTTCCGCCAGTTTCCGCTGAGTGATATCCAGGATGAATCCGTTATAAATGATTGCCCCTTCCGATGAATGGCTGGGAGAAGCGTTCATGCGGACCCACTTTGTTTTCCCTCCGACGATGATTCGACCCACCAGGTTCGCGTCTTTTTGAGCTAAGAAAGCGGATCGAAACTCATCCCTTATCCGATCCCGGTCCTCGGGGTGCCAGTTGACACCCTTGTTTTCCCTCACCACCCTGTCGGGTGGCAAATCAAAAAAGGCCCCGGCACCCTGGCTTAAATACAGAATCTCGGTCTCGGTCCGATCCGGGGTCTTGACCAGAACCTGGAAAATGCCCCCGGGCATGCTGGCGGCAAGGGTCTGAAAACGCTCCTCCGCCCGCTTCCGCTCCCCCACCTCCCTTGCAAGACGGCGGTTCCAGAATAGAATCAGCCCCAGAATCAAGGCGATAAAGGCGGCCCCGGATATGCCCACTTTCAGCAAATAATCCCAGTCGGTCCGGTCCGCAAACCGGACATTGATCCAGCGATTGGCGATCTTCTCCTTCTCCGCCTCCGGAATGGACAAAAGGGCTTTTTCCAGGATTGGAACCAACTGGGGCCAGTCCTTGCGCACCCCAAACCGAAGCGGCGCCTTGTACGTGGTGGTTAGCGCTATTTTGAGGTTTTTAAGACCCAGTTTTCGAATGGCGTAGATGGCGGCCGCCGAGTTGTCCACATAGGCGACCGCCGCTTCTTTATCCACCGCCATAAGGCCCTCTTCGATATTATTCACCTCCAAAATGCGAATCTCCGGAAAATCGGTTACCAGGATTTCCTGTTCATGGTAGCCTTTGACCACCGCCACCTGTTTGCCGCCCAATTCATGAAGCGCTGAAACAAAAGGTGCGTCTTTGCGGGTCACCGCCACAACGGGAAAATTCAGGTAAGGCCGTGTGAAATTGAGGTATTCAATCCGCTTGGGCGTCCGGGCGATACAGGGCAGCACGTCCAGTTGACCGTTTCTTGCGGCATCCAGAGTGGCCTGAAAATCGTGTCCTTTCTCCGGGATCATCTCCACCCCGAGCTTTTTTTTCAAAATCTCCACATAGCTGGATGCAATGCCTTCAAAAACGTCACCCGGGCCAAAGGCCTCAAAGGGCATGAGATTAGGATCCACACCCAATCGAATGCGGGGATGGGTTTTGAGCCATTTCTTTTCCTCCGCCGTCAGCACCATGGGCCGGGCCTTTCCCGAATGGAGCTGGAGCTCCACATTCGGCACCCAGCGGGCTTCAATATCCTTGATTTCCTCTTCCGTAATCCGGCTGAGCCCCCGGTTTATGGCTTTTAGGCGAAGCGTGTTCTTCTTTAGAACACCGGCAAAAAGGTTTCTGATGGGCATGGGTTCTTGGGAAACATGTATCTCCCCTAAAAGCCCGAAATCCTCAATGGCCCGCTGCAGTGCTACCCCCACATCATAAATCGCCAGAATTTCTCCTTTGCGAAGCGCCCGAAAAAGAGCCATATAACTCACGTAAGAGGAAACAATAATCCTTGGAAAACTCTGTTTCAGCTCCGTTCCTTCCGCCGATCCGGCGATAACGCCCACTTTCTTCCCGGACAACTGCTTCAGGGGTAGCGGTTCCTGATCTACCTTGAACGCCAACCGGTCCTGGACCGCAAAGAGAGGAACGGAGAAAGACAGAACTTCATCACGAGCCTGCGTTTTATAAAGCCCGGAATGGACATCCACTTTTCCTTCTTCCACCAATTGAACCGATTTTTCCCAGTCCTCAAACACGAATTCGATTTTACGATGGACCTTTGTGGACCAAAGGCGCCATAAATCCACCAGAATTCCGGCGGCACGACCCGAAGGGGTCAGCATGGTAAAGGGCGGATAGTATCGATCGCAGGCAATGCTCAACACCCCTTCCGTTCGGGTCTGGGCAGTGCCGATCCATTTCCGCTCAATGGCAGCCTTTTCCTCGGGCGTAATGGCGGCCAGACCTTCCTTGATTTGCTGTGCAAGGGAACGGTTTCCCTTTCTGACCACTGCCTCCAATTCGCCTGAGGCCAGTGGTTTGCCTGGATAATAATTATAATCCCCGAGCATTTTCCATTTCTTAAAAAAATAGAGGCTAACAGAGGCGTCCAGTACAAAAACACGGATCTCGTCTTTTTTGAGAGCACGAAAAAGCTCATCGGTGGTTTCATATGGCACCAGACCGGCTCCCGGCAAATGCTTCTGGAGATAGGTCACGGCAAAATCACCCTTGATGACACCTATGCGAAATCCCAGAAGATCCTGAAGGCTTTCTACCGCATAGATGCTTTTGCTGAAGAAAAAATTGGTGGTGGTCCTTGCGAGGGGGGCCACATAATCCAAATAGGTGGCTCTTTCCCTTGTGAAATAACAGCCGCCCATGACGTCCGCTTTCCCTTCGGCGGTCAATTGAAGCGTTTCACCGAAAGGCACCGTCAGGAATTCTACCCCGATACCGGTTTTTTCACCCCACAACCGCCAGAGGTCCACCAGCCAGCCATCGGCCCGGCCTTCTTCGTTCCGGAAGTAGAAGGGCCCGTCGCTCTCTCCCACCGCCACAGTGATCTCTTTGACCGGTTCCGTGCCGTCCGGTGCTGCCCCCATGGCGGAACCTGCTGAAAATGCAAGTACCAGAATCACACCCAACAGCAACGTCCCCAGCATACCCACAACGCCATTTTCAATACGCCCCATTCGCATCCCCTTCTTCAAATCCTGCTGTCTTGAGAGGGTTCTCAGCCGGTCAATCCGTGTGGTGACAAACGTGCCCGTCAGGAACCGACAAAGACCTGTATGGTTTCATCCCTGAACTCTGATTTGGAAGAGTTACTGAGGATTTCAAAGAGAAACGAATTGACTTTGGTACCCGCCTTTATGAGCACGACGTCACTGCTCGTAAAGACATCCCTTGAAATGACCATCCCGACGGCAATATCTTGCGGATAAAGCTCCCGAACCTCCTTATGTGCAGGTTCAGGCTCGCTCCCAATCATCCGGGAAAACAGTTCCAGGAGTTTGGCACCGAATTCCCTTTCATTGGTTTTAAGGGCGGCGAGGGCTTCAGCCGGTGTCTTTCCGCTGTAAGTGAGCTTCTCATAGTCCAGCGCCAGTTTCAGAATCCGACTCCCGATCTGTATCATGCGTTGGGCCTGATCGTCCCCCTGAAACCCGGTCTCTTTTTGGAGTTCCTGCTGGCGTGCGATGATCTCAGCCACCTCGGAAAGCCTTGGGATTTTTCGAATCAGGTCGTATCCTATCTGGGGGTGCCGATGATAGGTTTTCGTCTCATCCACCGTAACATTCTGTCCGCGGAAAATCTTTTCGATGGTTTCCGGCGATACGATGACGCAACCGATCTGGCTCAGCATGGCGGCCATTCGAATCTGCCAAAAGGCTGTTAGATTGGCGGCCGCCATCATTTTGGTGACATGGCCTTTCAGCCTGGATGTACGGCTGAAGGCCGTGGGATTGGCGACGGAGAGGATCTCCGTGAGAACGTCAATGGCGCCCCCAAGGGTTTTAACCACCAGATCGCGGAGTTCCAGCTCCGCAAGGCGAAGTTTCAGGTGGGTTTTTACCCTGGCATTGACTTCCGCAATTTCAAAGGGTTTGGTGATGTAATCGACGGCTCCCATCTGAAACCCTTTGGTCTTGTTCTCAATTTCAGTGAGCGCCGTCAGGAAAATAACGGGGATGCTGGCATAACGCTCATCGCCCTTTAATCTTCGGCACACCTCGTACCCGTCCATTTCCGGCATCATGATGTCCAGTAAGATCAGGTCCGGGGTCTCTTCCGCGATCGCTTCCAAGGCCGCAACGCCGTCCATGGCCACCGACACATCATAGAGTTCTCCCAATGCATCCACCAGGATATCCACATTGGCTTCCGTATCATCCACAACCAGCACGGTGCAATCAGACAGTTCTTTCATCATAGGTCTCCCGTCCTTTCCATTCTCCTTGAAGGTCTTCCTCCGGGGAATCGCTTCGTTTTGCCTAAACTTTCAACTTGTCCGTCATATCCCTAAAGCTCCAGACTCTCCCCACCATTTTCCCATTCATATTCTGGGGTCGGGAATAAGCTTCAAAAACCCGTCCGTCCTTCAAAAAGATCTTTTCCAGCTTATTTGAACGGGAACTGCCAAAAACCGACCGGACACTTTGGGAGAACACTTCCGGCTCAATTATTTGCCGGAACATGAATTGGAGCACCGGTTCCGCATCTCCGGGCTGAAGGAGCTCATCCGGCATGTTCCAGAGTTTTTGATACCGTCTATTGAAAACACTGATTCTTGAATCCAGACTCAAAACAACGATGCCGTCAGCGGTGGCGTCAAGGGTTGCCTGAAGTTGCGAGATTGCCTCTTTCCGTTTCTCCTCAAGATAGTGGCGCTCCGTGATGTCAATAATGATGGAATGGAACAGCGTCTTTCCGCCGGATTCCAGTTTGCCGGTGAATACCTGAACGTAACGAATTTCTCCGGATGCGGTGAGGTGCTTGAATTTGAATTCCGTTTGCTCATCCGCCAATGCACTGGCCAGATCCTTCCTCACCTGTGCTTCGCTCAACATATTTATGTCCCAGAGGCGCAGGGTTGTGATCTCCTCGTGGCTGTATCCGTAGAAACTGCAGGCGGCGGGATTGGCATCGATAATGCGTGCTGTGGAAGGATCCACCAACCATTTCATGGCGGAGTTCTTGAGGAAAATATCCCGGTACAGTTTTTCGCTCTCCCTGAGCGATTTTTCAGTTCTCTTTCTTGCTTCGATTTCCTTTACAAGGCCGCAATTAAAAACTTCAAGGCGTTCGTGGGCTTCTTTCAATTTCAGTTCCAGGGCCCTTTTGGTAAGAGCGATTTCCACGGAAGCGCGGATCTCCTGTTCATCAAAGGGCTTCATCACATAACCGAAAGGGGCGATTTCCTTGGCTGCTTCAACGTATTCCGGATCACCGTGTCCGCTCACAAAAATGATGGGAGTTCCCGACTCGTTCTTAATGCGTCCGGCAGCCTCTATGCCGTTTAACTCTCCCGGCATGGCCACATCCATGATAACAAGATCGGGATTCCGTTCACGGGCCAGGGCAATCGATTCCGCACCGGTTTCCGCCTGTCCCACCACTTCGTAACCCAGATCGGTGAGCATTTCTTCTATTTCAAGCCGGGTGAGCCATTCGTCATCTGCAATCAGAATCCTGGACATGACGATCTCCTGACGATATGGATGAATGGTCGAAGGTACTCTCTTTTCAGGTGCTGAATGGTTTTTGGCAGTCTAATGGATGGGCAGGATAGGTGCAAGAAAAAGCGAACGAGGGCCGCGCCCGCAACCCAAGAATTCAGGGTTCAGGCGTGGGACTTAAGCATGTGAGAGAGGTTCCAAGTGATAAGCCACTAATGCGGCATAGACGCGGTTTTCAGTTGTCAGTTATCAGTCGTCAGAACCGGAGGTTGTTTTGATAACTGACAACTTCCTTTCAATGGCTTTCAGGGGAGCGTATACTTGAATACGGCCTTGGCTTCGGTGGCCCCTTTTGGGTATTCTTCACTGGGGGGGAGCCTTCGGTTTTTGTAGGTCACGGACCCGGTGATTCCCAGATACCTGCCGGCCCCTTTCAGAATCTCTCCTGTGCCTTTGAACATGGGTTTTCCGGCCTTATCCAGTCCCGCAAACTGTGAATCCCACTTAAAAAAGAACCACGATCCATCTTTAAAGGCGATTTTGGTATAACCCCAGATGGACATCTTTTTTCCCCGGTACCAGTCCATGAAAAAGACATTGCTGTAAGCGGCATTTTGTCCGTCCCCAAAAACCGCTTTTCCCGATCTCTTTCCCAAGCCAACCACATGGCCCTCATCATCACCGGCGGGCAACAGCGTCGGACTGGGACCTGTAAAGGTGACTGTTGCTTCGGCGGTGGCTACTTTGCCGGCGTATGCTGTTTGGGTCAATAGTGTGAGACAGGCAAAGATCCCAAAAAGCACAAGGGCCAATTTGATGCCAACAAACCCCATCGATTTCATCTTGTTCTCCATATTCTCCTCCTTCCGAATCATCTGTTCTTAAACCGGTACTTGGATCAGCCTGGCTACCAAGCGGTGCCATTTTGAGAAAAGCGCGACACTTCCGCAACGGAATTGTCGTGAATGGACTCCGAAAGTCGCAAACTGTCGCAACCGCAGATGGTCGTACTGGAACAACTCTTTAAAATAAAAGCGTTTTCTCAGCACTGCCTGACACCGATGGTCAATACATGAAACAACCGTAAAATCCTGGTTCATGGCGGAAAAGAGATTTCCGTTTCGTTTTGCCAGAAGATAGACTAAGATGCTTTTTCATTGACCCGGCCCATCAAGTTGAAGGACGGGCGGTGTCATAAAACTTGCCGAATCTCAGAAATGTAAGGGGTTTCATGGGCCTTCTAAGTACGCACACTTATGGGTGGGGGCAACAGATCAAGAAATACTTCGGGGAAGACCTGGGGACCTTTTACGTTCATACCCCAAATCGATTGATGCTTTACCCGTTCATCTTCAGTTCATTCCTGGTTGAGTGCCCTTCCTTTTGGCTCATTTATCTGGGAGACACTTTCTGCCTGGACAACATGGCATTTATCACCGTTTACTCCCTGCACAAAGCCGTCGTTTATGCCATCTGCATATTTGGAGCGGATGCACTTTTTAACCGACTGTTTCCCTCGTGGGGAGGCTACCACAGGCGAACCGTGTTTAAACAGTGGGTCATATGGACTTTAGGGCTTTTGGTCGGTTTTTTTCTGCAGCGAACAATGGTCAAAAGTCTGATAATTCTCTATGCACCTGACATTATATCCTATTTTACCGCTCATCCAGAGAAACGGCTGAGCGCGGCAACCCTGCTGGCCTTTCTGCTCCCCTATTGGTTCTTTGTCGTATTTGTTACACTGTGGATTACGGCCTCCAAACAGAGAAACGAACAAAAAAAAGATTCCCGCGCCGCCCGTTTAAGGGCCAACATCGTGAAGATTTCCGCCGGGAGCACGGCAGGAGACCCGCCCAACGGTTGCCTGTTCTTAAAGGGCGAAAACGGCAGTGGAAGGATCGACTTGAAGAAGATTACCCACATCACGGTGGAGGATCACTATTGTCGTATTAATTATGCCGTGGGCCGCCGTTTGAAATTCGAAACGGTCCGGCTGTCCCTAAAAGAAATCCTGCCGCAATTGCCCCGAGAGTATTTTCTGCAGATCCACAGATCCCACGTTGTCAATGTGGGACACATAGAACGGCTGGCCAAAAAGGGGCGGGACCACAACGTGGTGTTACAGCGCACCCATCTGGAATTGCCCGTGAGTCGTTCCCGATTCAAGGAACTGCCGCCCCGGCTCAAGGCAATCAGCGCATGAGCCAAATCACTGTTTTTCAGGATTCAGACGCCTCGGTTTCAAAGCCTTCCAGGGACTCTCACGCATGGGCGGCCGGTTTCCCTACCGCTCCCAGTCAAAATTCCAGCGCATGGTAAACTGCAGACGGTGATTGCTACCCGTGGTGCCGCCGTCAACGGCCGTAGGGTCCGTTACCGTTCGTTGGCCGTACATATACTCGAGCCCCACATCAAAGGGGGGCCAGGGGCTCCAGACCAGGTTCAGGGATGCGTAGTGGGTCTGTTTATAAGTACCCGTCCCGCTGGGTTGCGGAAACACGTTGAAATCGCTGTCCAGATTCACAAAGCCATAGGTGGCCGAAGACCGCAGGGCTTTGTTCCACCAGTGCTGGTAGCCGGCCCAAAAGCCAAAGGCCGGAATGGCCTTCAAATGGGAGTTGGTGGCCGATTCAGGCGCCGCGTCCAGACCCAGTCCCGCGGTGTCCTGGATGTAGGCTCCCAGGGCCCTGCCGTATTCAATGCCCCACACAAAACTGTCATGTCCCCAGGTATCCACACTGCCGCTGAAGCTCACACCCCATCCATTGACGGACTGATCATAGTCTGTTCCCTGGGCTCTCAGGCGGCGGTACATTCCCGCCAGCTCCATCTGTGTCCAGCCGGGTTCGTAGGAGAGTTTTCCGATGACCGAGGGAATCTGATTCACTGAGCTGGTGCCTTGAGGCAACGTCATATCCCCGTCGGCATCCTCAACCCCGACGGTAAAAAAGAATGCTTTTTTTTCGGCGCTTGGGCGAAACGGTATCTTGAGGCTTGCCTGGGTGAAACGGGTCTCCGGCGCCGCATTGGGGCCCTCAAAATCGAGCGTGTTCGGAATGGCGGCCTGGTTCAGCCAGATGCTGTAATCAAGGCCAGCCTTGAGCCAGCCCCACTGCCCGTAGGCCTTATAGATCTCAAACTCGGCTTCCGTGGTGGATCCGAAGAGATTCACATTTCCATAGACCCGGAGCGGACCCCAGGGCGTGTCGGTTTCGGCCCATCCGGTCAGATAACTCTGGTTGGGGCTTAAGGCGGTGCGGTTGGTGATCTCGGCGGCGGGTCCTCCCGCGGGAATGTAGGCGGTAATGAATTCCCTTGGAACACCATCGCCGGGACTTAGCCCCACTGCGTTGAAATCGTGAATCACATCGGCCTGAATGGCGCCTTCAATACCCACGCGAACTTCGTGTCCAGCCAGTTCCAGAGGTGCCGGGGGCTTTTCACCCACTTTCGGTGGCGCTTTCTTTTGCAGCATTCCTTGGGCAGTCTCTTTCTCTTTGGTCTCTTTGGACGGCAAGTGGTCCAATCCCCCTTTTGCCGGAGGTTTTCGCGCCTTTTTTGCTGCCTTCCGGGCCCTTTTCTTTTCGGCTTCCGGCTCTTGGGCACTCACCTTCTTGCTCTCAAGGTTTGCCCGTTCAGCCTCAAGGTGCTGAATCCTTTTCTGTAGCTCCAGCACCATCTCTTTCAGTGCCCTGATTTCATCCTGCATGGCCTCGTTTGAAACCTCATCACCCCGAACGGGCACGGCAACCACCAACACCCCAAGGAGCGCCAAGGTAAACAGGCGAAGAATTCCACACTTCATCTATGCAGCACCTCCGGTCTGATGTTTCGTATTTTCTGCCATCCGCCGTTTAAACTCCGTGCGATCCTTCCCCACGTAGAAGATGAACACCCCCAGCATGACCACCACCGCTGCCGCCAGATAGGCACGGGTTGCGCCGGCCAGGGCCACAAAACAGAAGGCGCAGGCCAGGATGGAAGCTCCGAGGGGCACAACAGCCCGCCGGTCCCTGAAACCGTGAAGGCTGATGAGGTTCAATGCGGAATAGAGGTAAGGGGGAAGGGTCAACAACACGGCAATGCTGGCAATGTGACCGAAAACCTCCTGGGTGTTGCCCCCCTTGGATACGAGCATGAGAACTCCCATAAGGACCGTCATGAACAGGGACGTCAGAACGATGCCCCGTGCCGGTATGCCTTTTTTGTTTGTTTTGCCGAAAATATTGGGAAGGGTTCCATCCCTTGCCGCCCTGGCACCCGCCTGGGACACCAGCAGCATCCAGGATCCCAGTGAACAGAGGCACGCAAAGGCCACCACCGCCGAAACCAGTTTGGGTGCCCAGTCTCCGAACATGTGACCGGCCGCCAGGGAAAAGGGAGCCCCTGATTTTGCCACATCCGCCGCCGGAAACATGCCGGACATGGCCGTGCAGCTCAGCACATAGACCAGACCCGCCACACAGGTGCCGATCATGGTGGAAAGGGGTACGGTTCTTTTGGGGTTCTTCACCACACCCGCCCCAACGGAAGCGCTCTCAACCCCGATGAAACTCCAGATGCAAAGGATTATTGCCGCCATCACGGCCCCCGAGGGCGTTTGTCCGCCTGCCACCCAATTGGCCGTGAACTGGCTTGATTTGAAAAATACCCATCCATAGGTGCCTGTCAGGAATACCGGAATCAGAAGGAGAATGACACCGATGGAAACCAGCTTACCAATCCAGGTCGCTTCCAGAAGATTGATGCCCGTAAAAAGCCAGATGACGGCGATGGTGGCGATTCCCGCCGGAACGGGATGGGTCAGGATGGGGAAGAAGACGGAAAGGTAGTCCACTCCGGTGATGGCAATGGCCAGATTCCCGATCCAGTTGGCATGGAAATAGAGGACCCCGGTCTGAAACCCCAGAATCGGCGAAACCTCCCCGGCATAAGCCACCGGGCCCCCTGCCTGAGGGTTTTCCGTGCCCAGCCTGGCATAGACAAATGCCAGCGCCAAAGCCCCGAAGCCGACGATCCCCCATGCGATGATGGAAATGGAACCGATCTTGGCGAGGTTTGAGGGTAGCAGGGCAATACCGGAACCCATCATATTGCCGGCCACAATGGCCGAGGCACCGAATACGCCGATCTTCTTGGCTTCGTTGGCGGTCATCTGTTCCTCCTAATTCGATCTATCATTCCCATTCGATGGTGCCCGGCGGTTTTGAGGAGATGTCATAGACCACGCGATTCACTCCCTTGACACTGTTGATGATCCGGTTGCTGATTCTGCCCATGACCTCGTAGGGGATCTTCGACCAGTCGGCGGTCATGGCATCGAGGCTGTCCACAACGCGCACGGCAATGACGTTTTCATAGGTGCGTTCATCGCCCATGACCCCGACGGTACGAACCGGCAGGAGGACCGCAAAAGACTGCCACACCTTTTCATAGAGCCCGGCCATCTTGATTTCGTCCAGCACGATCACATCGGCGGCCCGCAGAATCGCCAGTCTTTCGACCGTGACTTGTCCCAGGATTCTGATGGCAAGGCCGGGACCGGGAAAAGGCTGGCGCATGACCAGTTCCCGCGGTAGCCCCAGCTCAATCCCCACCTCGCGCACCTCATCCTTAAACAGCTCCCTCAGGGGTTCCACCAGCTTCAGTTTCATCACTTCGGGCAATCCGCCCACATTGTGATGGCTCTTGATGGTGGCGGAAGGTCCTTTAAAAGAGACACTTTCGATCACGTCCGGGTACAATGTGCCCTGGGCCAGATACCGGGCCGACCCCAATTCGGCCGCTTTCCTTTCAAAGATGTGAATGAATTCTCGGCCGATGATCTTCCGTTTCTCTTCCGGGTCGGTGACCCCTTTGAGACAATCCAGAAAATGGTCGGAAGCATCCACCAGGTGGAGATCAATCCCATAGTATTCCTGAAAAATTTCCACTACTTTCCGGGCTTCATCCTTTCTTAAAAGGCCGTTGTCCACGAGAATGCAGGAGAGATGATTCCCGATGGCTTCATTTAGAAGCACCGCCGTCACCGATGAATCCACACCGCCCGACAGCCCGCAAATCACCCGTTCATCCCCCAGCTCTTTTCGCAGGTTCTCCACTGTTCTCTTCACAAAGGAAGCCATGGTCCAGGACGGATCGCACCCGCAGATACGAAACAGAAAATTGGCCAGAATCTTGGGACCTTCGGGCGTGTGGGCCACCTCCGGGTGGAACTGGACCCCGAAAAACCGTCGCGACGGATCAACCATTGCCGCAACGGGACTGTTCTTGCTGCTGGCAAGGACCTGATATCCGTCGGGCATCCGTTCGATGCGGTCTCCGTGACTCATCCACACGGTCCATTCATCCGCCTTCTCAAATCCATGAAAAAGATCCTTGTCGTCCGATATGGTCATTGTGGCATTTCCGTACTCACGGTCTCCGGACAGGGCCACTTCACCGCCCCGCAAACGGGTCAGAAACTGCATGCCGTAGCAGATGCCCAGCACCGGAACACCGATTTCAAAGATCCCCGCATCGGCAAAGGGTGCTCCTTCGTCGTAGATACTGGCGGGCCCCCCGGATAGAATAATGCCCTTGGGTGAAAAGGCCAAAATGGCATCAAGGGCCATATTAAAGGGATGAATTTCACAATAGACCTTTGCCTCCCGCACCCTTCTGGCAATGAGCTGCGTATACTGCGAACCAAAGTCCAAAATCAGAATTTTTTCCTTGAAGATATCCATAGTTCAACACCTGAATCCTGTTCGTGCGCGCTAATCCAGTCGATAATTGGGGGCTTCTTTGGTGATGATGACATCATGCACGTGGCTCTCCTGAAGGCCCGCGGGACTGATCTGAATGAATTTCGGTTTGGTCTGAAGCTCCCTCACATCACCGCATCCCAGATATCCCATGCCCGACCTGAGTCCCCCTACCAGTTGATAGACCGTATCCGCCAATGTCCCACGGTAGGGAACACGACCGACGATCCCCTCGGGAACCAGTTTCTTCTCCTGCTCCGTCCCCTCCTGAAAGTACCGATCCCGGCTTCCCTCTTTCATGGCTTCAACGGATCCCATGCCCCTGTAGACCTTGTAGGTTCGACCCTGAAAAAGGATCGTCTCACCGGGGCTTTCTTCGGTGCCCGCAAAAAGGCTTCCAATCATGACCGTATCGGCGCCTCCGGCCAGGGCCTTGGTAATATCACCGGAAAACTTGATGCCCCCATCCGCAATGACGGGGATGTCGTGTTTTCGGGCTTCTTCGGCGCAATCCATGATGGCTGTCATCTGCGGCACCCCAATCCCCGCCACAACCCTGGTGGTGCAAATGGAACCGGGCCCCACGCCCACCTTTACCGCATCCACCCCCGCGTCAATCAGGGCTTTGGCGGCCCGTGAGGTGGCCACGTTGCCCGCGATAATTTCCAGTTCGGGAAATGTTTTCCTGGCAAGGGCCACCGAATCAATCACCATCTCCGAATGACCATGGGAGGTGTCTACCACCACCACATCCACGGAGGCGTCTATAAGGCTTTCAATTCTTGGAAGGGTCTCTTCTCCCACACCCACCGCGGCCCCCACACGCAGGCGACCCAGTTCATCCTTGCAGGCGTTGGGGTACTTCTTGATCTTCTCGATATCCTTGATGGTGATCAGCCCCACCAGTTTTCCGTTGTCATCCACCACCAGAAGCTTTTCAATGCGCCTTTCATGCAAAATCGCCTTTGAATCCTCCAGGGTGATCCCCGCTTTTGCCGTGGCCAGATTCTCCTTTGTCATCACCGATCCCACGGTGTGGTCCAGGTTGGTTTCAAACCGGAGATCCCGATTGGTGATGATGCCCACCAGGTTCTCACCTTCCACCACCGGCACGCCGGAGATCTTGTATCGCTCCATGATCTCAAGAACCTCATGGATTTTTCGATCCGGCTCGATGGTGACGGGATTGACAATCATGCCGCTTTCAGACTTCTTGACCTTTTGTACCTCCAGTGCCTGCCGCTGGATACTCATGTTTTTATGGATAAACCCCAAGCCGCCATGCCGGGCCATGGTAATGGCCGTTTGGGCCTCCGTTACCGTATCCATGGCCGCCGAGACAATGGGAATGTTGAGGCTTATGTTCCGGGACAGCCGGGTCTGCACATTGACTTCGGTGGGCAGCAAAGCCGACCGGTCCGGAATCAGGATGAGATCGTCGAATGTATAACCGAATCGAATACCGTCTTTATCCATGTTGTTCTCCTTCACTTAAAT
Organism: Thermodesulfobacteriota bacterium; assembly: GCA_028278625.1. Next base: position 27,939 of record JANQDY010000271.1, on the reverse strand, counting down.
CCATCAAAGCCCCTTCGAGCAAATCGCTCATGCTCACCAGCAGATCGCCCGCTTTCAGATGGCGCAAAAGTGCTCTTACCACCGCGGTCCCGGCTACCAACACCTGGGCACGGCCCGAATCAAGCCCCATCTGTTCTATTCTCTGTTTTGTTGTCAAACGGCGCATTTCTTCAAGACAACCGGTTATTTGGGAAACCGCTAACGCTTGCCCGTTGATCCTTTCCGGAACAATTGCCGCCAGTGAGATACCGTTTACCAAGGCATAAAGGGCCGCTACGGTGCCACCGGTTCCGATCACCGGACCTTTCCCCAAAAAAGGAGGGCATTTCTCCTGCAATCGATTGTCAATGTGGGTTTTTAGACCCGTCATTTCCGTTTCAAGAGGCGGATCCGAGGAGAGAAAAGCCTTGGTCAGCACCATCGCTCCCAATGGCAGGGAGTCCACTTTGGGCCGTTCTTTTTTCTCATGGCAGACAATTTCGGTGGTCCCGCCCCCCAGATCAAAGAGAAAATACGGGGGCGTGTCTATGCAAAGGGCTCCCAAAGCGCCCCTTGCGGTCAAAAGCGCCTCCTTTTCGCCGGATATGGCTGTCACATGAATGCCGGTCTTCTCATAAACCCTTAGAAGGAATTCATCCCTGTTGGCGGCCTCCCTGATAACGCCCGTGGCAACAGCCGCCACCTGATCTACCCCCCACTCCCGAACAATCCGTGAAAAATCCTTGAGAACCGTTATGGCACGCTCCGCTCCGGTTTGGGAAATCCGTTTCAATACCGGATCAAAGCCCTTTGCCAGATAGATGTAAGACCTTTCACGGGTTAGCGGTACATATGTCAATGGGTCCGTTTCCCGCGCCACCAGCAGCCGTGCCGTGTGGCTGCCCAGGTCTATGGAAGCGAGACGATTCATAATCGGTGCATAGTAACAATTAAATAGACATTTTCAAGCCACGGGCGGTTTCACAAACAGATTGTTTCCGCCTTTCATGAACCAAGTGGCATCACATCCGTTCATTGGGTTCCCACGTAAATGGGTCTGAAAAACCCTTCGTCCCGCGTGCGCCCTTTTTGAATGACATGGAGCATTCGCTCCCTGTCCGACGGCATATCCCCGGAAACATCCAGATAGTTGGTGTAATGATCGCTTCGAACCTTTGAAGTTACCGTGAGCCGCCCAATGATGCTTTCGAGTTCCGCCAGCACCTCATGGGGAGAGAGGATCCGGAATCTGCCTTTATGAATCTGGTGCAACATCAGGGTATTCACTTTTGGAAGGAAAGTGCGCACGCGGATGAAGTCGGGATTCAACCCATTTAGAATCATTGCGGTATGACGCGCGTGGGAGTGTGACCTTTCGCGGCCACCAATTCCCAGGAGTACGTAAACGCTTAATTCAATACCCGCCTCTTTGGCCCACAAGCCGGCCTCCAACTGTTCGGCCGCATCGGTTCCCTTTTTGATGCTTTTAAGCACTTCATCATCTCCGCTTTCGAGTCCCACGTGAATCCTTGTCAAACCGGCCTTTTTGAGTCTGGACAGCTCCGAAAGGCCTTTTCGGTGAATGTACTGAGAAGATCCGTAAACCGTAATCCTCTCCAGATGGGGGAATAGATCGTGTGCCAGACTGCATATGCGAATCAAGCCCTCAGTGGGCATGGCAATGGTGTTCCCCGCCGGAAAGAAGAGGGTCCGGACCCCGGCGCCAAGGTTTTTCCGAGCTTCCCTGAGATCCGCTTCAATGCCTGAAAGGGACCGCACTCGAAAACGGGGACCTTTTTTATATACCATGCAGAAAGTACATTTGTTGTGAGGGCAGCCTACCGTGGCCTGTATAAGCAGGCTGTCCGCTTCGCTGGGAGGACGGTAAATGGGCCCTTCATAGTGCATAGGAAACAGCTGTTTGAAGCATGAAAGGAAAAAATCTGATTGAAAAAGGTCAATAGCACTCAGTGGTTCTGAACGCTTCTAACAAAACCTGCCTGTGCTGTCAAGCAGTTAGCTTTTTCGGTTTCCCCCGTTGGAAAGGTCAAAACATTCTTGACAAGGCGATTCTCTTTTCTGTAAAAGGTTTGCTAATTTACGCGGGAGAGATTCGGATTATTTTGGCAATCCCGATTTTTATGGTGCCATAGGGCAATTCTGGGACTTTAAGGAAAATCATCATGGATAATAGGAAGTATCGAACCGTTGCCTATATAATGGCGGCAGTATTCCTGCTGGTCGGCGTGGTCTGCTACGCGGCCCTGGAAAAGGAACCCCCGGAGAATCCCATCAGGATCATGTTCAAGAATACGGGCGGTAAAGTGCTCTTTGACCACAAAGCCCACTTTTCGGAAGATGGCTATGCCATCGACTGCGCTGACTGCCATCACGATATTGAGGAAGAAGGCGACATCCCGGCAGCCTGCAGCGAATGTCACGATCCGGAAGGAGAGGATGCACCGAAACGGGTGGACGTACTCCATGGTCAATGCAAGGACTGCCATGATGAAGGTGGCATGGGACCGGTGGATTGTAGTGGGTGTCATGCAATGTAGCCTTCTTTTACGCTAGCGTCTGTTACCCATGTGCTGATGGGAATGGTTATCATGGGTGGGAGGAAATTATGATAAGAAGACCGTTCTTCGGTTGTGGAAAGCCCAAATTAAATTATGCCGGCATTGACGGGCTGGATGCGGATGGCATAAAAGATATTCCCCTGTCAAAAAGGGCCGTTTTATTTGCGGAAGCGCCCTATCCTGCCAGCAGTGACCTGGCACTTCAAGTGGGCGATGAAGTGAAAATCGGACAGAATCTGAGGGTCTCGCCATTTTCCGGGGCAGCTTTTACCTCAACGGTGTCAGGTTCCATTGCGGGTATTACAAGGAAGAAGGATTACATGGGGAAGCCCCTGCTTTCGGTCAGCATCGATGTTTCCGAAAAGGATGACCAGGCTTCTGATTACACCGAAGCGGTCCGGTCTCTGGACCCGGGAAAAGCTCAAAAATACTTGAGCGGACTGCCGGGCATGTCCAATTTGGACGAACTGGTTCATCCGGAAAAGCCTCTGGACACCATTGTCATTAACGGCATGGACAAGGACCTTCTGGTTACCACCCAGCAATGGATTGTCAAATCCAAAGCCGATGATCTCAAAGCAGGCATTGAGACCCTTAAGAAAATAACCGGAAACCCGAAAATCATTCTCGTGGTGCCGCCGTATCTGAGTTCGGAAGCGGCAAAATCGGGCGCCGAGGTTCGAACCGTCACGCCGGACTACCCCAACAGTCTTCCCAAAATGATCATGAAAGATATATTGAAGAAGGTGGTGCCCGCGGGCTCGGAGAGCACGTCCCTTGGGGTGGGATTTATAACGGCGGAAGGAGTGGCTGCCCTTAAATCCGCCGTGGAAGAAGGAAAACCACCTGTTACCAAAGTGGTGACGGTTATCGGAAAAAACGAAAAAACCCAAATGGTAAGAGTCCGCATCGGCACACCGGTCCATTCGGTTTTGGAAGCCCTTAATATTCCATTGGAACAGGGCGACAGACTGGTCATGGGCGGCCCCATGACGGGAATAAGTGTCCATACCGAGGAAACGCCCGTTTTACAAGATACTGATGCGGTTTTAGTGCAGGGGAGGGAGGAGCTGGTTCTAAATGCCAATGATCCCTGTATCAACTGCGGTGAATGTATCAGGGCGTGTCCGGTCCAAATCCCCGTGAACATGCTGGTTCGCCTCCTTGAAAACAGCCACTTTGAAGAAGCCGCCAGAGAATACGACCTTTACGCCTGCATTGAATGCGGGCTCTGCAGTTACGTATGCGAAGCGAAAATCCCTGTTTTTCACTATATCATGTTGGGGAAATATGAACTGTCGCTGATGGAAAATGAGGAGGAAGACGCTCATGGATAATCGCAAGCTGTTTGTCAGTTCCCACGCCCCTTACTGGCACAATGGCAGCAGCATTGCCGAAAAAAGCTATCATATCATGCTGGCTGCCGTTCCCGCCGTGCTCCTGGGGATCTTTCAATACGGAGCACCGGCCCTGGGTGTGGTCACCTTTTCCATATCCTGTGCCATTATCTGGGAACTCATCATGAACTTGATCATGCGAAAGCCGGTCAGTATCGGCGACGGCAACGCCGCCGTCATCGGGCTGATGTTCGCCATGCTCCTTCCGGCAGCCACACCTTGGTGGGTAGTGCTCATCGGTACCTTTCTGGCCATCGTGGTGGGCAAGCAGATCTACGGCGGTATCGGCTGCAACCCGCTCAATCCGGCCCTGGTCGCCATTGCCATGATCTTTCTTTCCTGGAAAGGGGTCTTGGATTTCGATGAGGCCCTCGTGAATTACGAACTGGGATTTCCAATGGTTTACCCCCTGGCCACCCTAAAACACTTCGGCGTGGAATCGGTTTCAGACTTCACCATCGGAGGTCTTCTCATGGGCTGCCAGCCCGGCGGCATCGGTGCTACATTCGGACTCGGCCTGATCGCCGGAGGGATCTATTTGATTCTCAGGGGTTTTATCCGCTGGGAAATCTCCCTTTCCTTTCTGGTGGGTGTTTTCATTACGGCCCTTATCTTTAATGCGGCCAACCCGGAGGTCTATGCCGGACCGTTTTTTCACCTTTTGACCGGATACACGCTGATCGGCGCATTTTTCCTGGCCACCGAGGACTCCTCTTCCCCGGTCAATTTTATTCCCATGCTCATTTACGGCGGTCTGGCGGGATTTTTGACGGTGCTCATTCGGAATATCGGCGCCATGGTGGACGGCGTGGTATTTGCCCTTCTCATGCTGAACATGGCCAACCCGCTCCTGGATAAAATCAGACCGAAGGCTCTTGGAAAGGAGATTGAAAATGCGTGATATGTTCAAACTCTTCATTGCCATCGTGATCTTCAGCGCTCTGTCCGGGGGTGTTCTGGCGGCCATTAAGAACGCCACCCAGGACCGCATTGAGTACCAGCAACTGGTTTTTGTGAAGGGCCCCGCCATTGATCTCATTATGGAAGGGTGCTCCAACAATCCGGTTCAGGATCGATTCAAGCTCAAAGATCAGGACAAGGAAAGAGACATCTTTGTGGGCGAATTTGACGGTAAAAAGAACGTGGTGGCCTTTGAAACCTACGGAAAGGGCTTCGGCGGCGACATCGGCGTCATCACGGCCGTTAACTTGGATACGGATGAAATTTTGGGGGTGGCGGTGACCACCCACAGCGAAACGCCCGGCCTCGGATCAAAGGCCAAGACAGATCCGGATTTTCGCACCCAGTTTGGGGGACAACCCATCACCGAGGTCTTTAAGGTAAAGGCCGACGGAGGGCAAATTGACGCCATCAGTGGCGCCACCATCTCATCAAGGGGTGTTTCCGCCGCTGTCGTTGAAGCGGGTAAAGTCTACAAACGTTTAAAAGACGATCTTAAAAACAAGCTGAAAGCGTCAGAAGGATAGGGGGTTCATCGGTTATGGCAAAAACGGCTGTTCAGGAATTCACAAAAGGACTTTGGGCTGAAATTCCGCCATTTCGTCTGGTGCTGGGCCTCTGCCCTGTGCTGGCTGTGACCAAAGGGGTTGAAAACGGCATCGGGATGGGAGTGGCCACCACATTCGTTCTCGTATGTTCCAATGTGCTCGTGTCACTGCTCAGAAACGCCATTCCCAAAAAAGTAAGAATCGCCTGTTATATTGCGGTAATTGCCACTTTTGTGACCGTGGTGGAACTGCTGATGCAGGCGTTTGCATACCCCCTCTTCCTAAAGCTGGGGATCTTCATCCCATTGATTGTTGTCAACTGCATCGTGCTGGGTCGTGCGGAAGCCTTTGCCGCCAAGAACAAGGTGATACCAGCCCTTGCGGACGGACTCGGTATCGGCGTCGGCTTTACGTTGTCTCTAGGGGCTTTGGCCGCCATACGGGAAATCTTGGGCGCCGGTACCTTTTACGACATGCCGGTATTCGGACCCTCTTTTCAGCCGTTCACCTTCATGGTTCAGGCACCCGGCGCCTTCGTTTGCCTGGGTCTTATGCTTTGCGTTATGAACATGCTGGGTAAAAAATAACCGATCAAGGAGCCAGAGATGACCGACTATCTCATACTGATTGTCAGTTGTATTTTCGTCAACAACATCCTGTTGATGCAGTATTTGGGGAACTGCCCGTTTTTGGGTGTATCCAAGAAAATGGAAACGGCCACTGGCATGTCAGGCGCCGTTGTTTTTGTTCTCGTCATGGCAGGGTCCATCACCTGGATCGTGGACACCTTCCTGCTGAAGACCTTTGGCCTGGAATACCTGCGAACCCTTACCTTTATCCTGGTCATTGCAAGCCTGGTACAGTTCGTGGAGATGTTCCTTCGAAAATCAATTCCAACCCTTTACGCGGGCTTGGGCATATTTCTTCCGCTCATCACCACCAATTGCGCGGTCATGGGCGTATGCCTCATCAATATCATGGAGGAATACTCCTTTATTCAGGCCCTGGTCTCATCCTTCGCCTATGCCATCGGATTCGGTCTGGCACTGATCCTGTTTGCGGGGCTCAGGGAACGCATTGTTCTGGCCCGGGTCCCGAAACCGCTGCAGGATACGTCCATCGGACTCGTGACCGCGGGGATGCTTTCACTGGCGTTCTTTGCATTCAAGGGGATGGTATAAGCGGCCTTGAGGGCAAACGCTCAATCCGAGTTCTCAAAAAAACAAGAAGCGGAATTTCCGGAAAAAACCGGAAATTCCGCTTTTTTGTGGTGCGATGATCTCTTTACGGCTGAAACCGCTTTACGATCCGCATCATTTTTGGCCGGTATTTCCGGTTCGCCCCAGGCGTCTTGTCAAAATACCGCAGGACCAGAAAAGCGGCAGCCATCGCCAGAAAACCCAACACCACTGAACAGCCCGTTGCATTAAGGCCCAAAGGGGGGGCCAGGTATGTGCCGCCAACGTAGGCACCGAGCATTAGGGCCAAAACGGGTATAAAATAGACATAGAGTGAGAGGATTACAAATGTGCCGGATGGGATGCTGACTTCTACGCGGTCACCCTCCCCCGCACTCAGGCGGTTTTCAACTTCAACCAGCATCGGGACTCCCTTGTGAACATTACATGAATCACGGGTTTCACACGATTTGCAGGCGGAGCTTTTCTCGATTTGAATCGTCGCTTTCTTTCCGGAAATTTTGTCAACGATACCCCGTTCCGTAATCATGGGTGGTCTTGCTCCTTTTTTTAGGGTATGATAATCATGACGCCCGCGAAAATCAAACTTGAACAGAACATTCCCCATGACAGCGCCATACAGAGTGCCCGCATCCGAAATTGAAAACCGCATTCAGAGACTTCAGAAAAAAATGCAAAAAGGGGGCCTGAACGGTCTTTTGGTGGTTCAGCGGGTTGATCTTTTCTACTTTTCGGGTACCGCCCAAAACGGATTTCTTTTCATCCCGGAGGAAGGCGACCCGCTCCTGCTGGTCAAGCGGTACGCCCCCAGAGCCATAGAAGAATCTCCCATCAAAAACATTATAGAAATCTCCTCTTCCGCAGAGGTCCCCGAGCGAATCATGGACATTTTCGGGTCTTTGCCCGAAAGACTCGGTCTGGAGTTGGATGTGATTCCGGTTTCCCATTTCGATTTCTATAGAAAGCTATTACCTGCCAAAGCGCATGTGGACGGATCCCTGCTCATTCATGAAACGAGAAGCCTCAAATCGCCCTGGGAAATAGAACAGTTGGAGAACACGGCAAAACTCTCTGCCAAAACCTTTGAGTATATCCGAAACCATCTTGAACCCGGTTACACGGAAATGGCCTTTGCGGGTCTCTTTGAAGCCTATGCCAGAAAAATCGGCCATGGGGGCAAGCTGAGAGTCCGGGACTATCAATCGGAAGTCTATCCCTGGCACGTCCTGAGCGGTCCCAACGGCGGCAAACTGGGTCTTCTTGACTCGCCCTTCAGCGGGGAAGGGACATCGGCCGCTTTTCCCGTGGGCGCCGGTTTTCGAAAGATGGGCAGAAACGAACCGATCCTGATTGATCTTGGATTCGTTCTGAATGGCTACCATATGGACGAAACCCGCATGTTCGCCATCGGTTCCATGCCCAAGAAGGCATTTAAGGCCTCCGTGGGGACCATCGAAATCCATGATGCCATTTTGGAGGCGGCAGAACCCGGACTCCCCATCAAAAGGCTGTTTGAGATTTCAGTGGAGAAAGCCAGCGTCTTGGGTTATGAAGAAACCTATTTGGGTCCTAGCGGTTACAAGGTCTCATTCGTGGGCCACGGGATCGGCCTCGATCTGGTTGAACGACCCATCATCAGCAGTAAGAACGGAGAACCGCTTCAACCGGGTATGACCTTTTGCATCGAACCCAAGATCAATTTCCTGGGGCAATTCGGTGTGGGCATTGAAAGCGCTTTCACCATAACGGATACGGGTTGCCGCCTGATCAGCTTGGTTCCCAGAAAGGTCTTCATTATTTAGAGGAGCGTAGAGGAGAGGAAACAACGTCCCCTCGATCGAGGAATGCAGCTTCAAGAACAGGTCAAAATCCTTAAAAAGCAGCTTCAACAACACCGCATGCTGATGGAGCTGGGCCGGGTGATCGTATCCGAAATGGACATGGATGTCCTGTTCCACGTGATTATGGACCGTACCCGCCGGTTCATGGGCACGGAAAAGTGCTCGGTGTTCATTTTCGACCCTGACAGGAATGAACTGTGGTCGCGGGTTTCAACCGACCTTGAGGCCAATGAAATCCGTTTTCCGGCCCATAAGGGCATCGCCGGATGGGTCTTTCAAAACCGGCAGTCCCAGATCATCCATGATGCCTATGGAGACCCCCGGTTCTATTCGGCCGTTGACAAAAAAACCCATTTCAGAACCCGCAACATTCTGTGCGTTCCCCTGATTAACCGCAAAAGCGACTGTATCGGCACCCTCCAGGTCATCAATAAAACTGCCGGCCCGTTCAGCGCCGATGATGAAGAATTGCTTTTGGCGGTGAGCCATTACATTACCATTGCCCTTGAAAACGCCAAATTATATGATGACCTGAAAGTCCTGGACAAGGCCAAGGAGCGGGTCATAAACCATCTGTCCCACGAACTGAAAACGCCCCTTGCCGTACTGTCCGCCACTTTCAAGAAACTGTACCAGCAGGTGGACCTCCAAAAAAATCCAAAAGCCCCCAAAACCTACTCCCGGGGCAGGCGCCAGATAAAGCGGCTCGTGGATCTGGAAATTAAAATCGGTGACATTCTGAATCAACGCCCTATTGCCGAGCAGCTCCGCATCCTGAACATCATCCAAAACGCCGCTGACCTAGTGGATGCTTTTAATGACCTTTCCGATCAAAAAAAGCATGAAATTCTGGATCTCATTTCCGGGCGTCTTGACGACCTCTTTGCGGTTCCGGAGACCAAACCGGAAACAATTCCTGTTAAGCCTTTTCTGGAAAACATTTTGAAAGAAGCCGAAACAGGCATGGGGGCAAGGGAACTTGAGATAACCCTCGTAGCGGATGACGGGGCTCAGATTGAAATGGACCCTGGCATCACCAAAAAAGTCTTGTCCGGCATTTTGAAAAACGCCATTGAAAACACGCCGGATGAAGGGTGCGTCGAAATCCGGGTGGAGACTTCAAATGGTGAGGTTCAGATGGCTTTTCAGGATTTTGGGGTGGGAATCACAAAGACCAACCGGGATCTCATTTTCGGCGGCTTTTTTCACACACAGGACACGGACCTCTATTCCTCCAAAAGACCTTATCAGTTTAATGCCGGCGGCGCCGGTGCGGATCTATTGAGAATCAAGGTCTTCTCCGAAAGGCTCGGTTTCTCGGTCCGGTTCGTCAGCAGAAGATGCCCCCACCTTCCCACGGACCACGACCTGTGCCCCGGGCGCATATCCAACTGCCGATTCATCGATGATCGGGAAGGATGTCTCAAGACGGGTGGAAGCACTTTTTTCGTTCTGTTCCCGAAAAGCGGTTGAACCAGGGCGGGGTGTGCCCAAAAGGCGCGAGAAACTCGGTTTCGGGTGTCAGGTTTCAGGTGTCTGTGTTCAGGTGTCAGTTTGATTCCTTGGGGTTGGCGCTCCGTCCTCGTGTAAATGCCAAAACCTCTTCCACCATATTTTCGATATCAGGTTTGCAGCTGGGAACAACCCCATCCCGCAGATGCTTGTGATGAGGATAGTTGGTCAAGTGCGGAAAATGGGGCGTATTGTCATAGCGGAAAATCAGCCGATTCTGTTCATCCTGGCAGTGATACCGGTAGTCGAGAGAAACGAGCTGATCGTTTTGGACCCATACGGCTTCGTTAATCTCCAGTAGATGCCCGCTTTCGAATCGTACCCGAATCCGCAAATTGGCTCTCTCAGGAGTGATGATCTCCTCAGTGTATTTTTCGACATATGCATCAACGCATTGCTGTATCGCTCGCACCACTTTCTTAAGGTACTCTGACAGACTGTCATGCGGCATCTTCGAGTTTCTTCTCTAATTCAAAACGGAGCGCCAGATAGTGGCGATAATCATTGGCCCATTCCACAAAAACCGCATCATCGGAGATCTGCCCCCGGTTGTATAGGTCAAAGAACTGCTCCGAATCCATATTCTCCCTACTCTCATGGACATTGAGCCGTTTGATCACTGCGATAAAAGCGTCGAGTGCCGTTGAGTATGTTACGGTTTCTTTTCGCATTCATTTCTCCTTTTCTCGCAAGTGCTTATATTTTATTACTCTATTTCGTATCCTGTGGCAACAGTGGTTCTCCTCACCACTCAATCTCTCGTTCCCACGCTCCACGTGGGAGCATTTCAGGGACGCTCCGCGTCCTTCCTTATTATTACCAGGACTTTCGAACCTCCAGAAGACCTTCTCCACCCGAATAATTTCTAGCACTCGAATAGCGCCAGTGTGTTGGATCATCCACATACCCGCGCCGCACCGGATTGTTGTGCATATACCTCAAGCGCTGCAACATCATATCCCTGCTTTGAATCTGTACAGGATGGCTTCCCTCCTGCCAAAACTGAAATTCCCTGTCGGTTTTGTTACGCAGTTTTGCATGTTTCAATTGCTGCAGAATGCTCATCTCATTTCCTTCTAGCAGAAAATCAATAATCTTCCGCGCTGTGTAAGACTTGAAGCGTGCAATAACATGGGACAGATGATCGCTTGAAACGATGAGGTGCGCGTGGTTTTCCATGATGACAAATCCAAATAGAATCAACCCATCGTTCGACTGGAGATGCCGCAAGGACCCAAAGACAATGTCAACGGCTTTGGGCTGGGTGAATATGGGTAACCAATCCACCACGGTGCAGGTTATGAAGTGAGGTTGCCGGTCTGTTTTATTTTGTAACGATCTCTTGCCATACTGCTGACTCAAGGGACGCAGAGCGTCCAATCTAAGTTCCCACGCAGAGCGTGGGAACCAGGAAAGGCCGCTTCCGGCTCCGCACGGGCGCCCTGCACACCCCCATCCCCATGAGCTCCGCTGCTCACCGACCTGAGGGAGAAGCCAGCCGGAAACCCAGGTAGTGGTTGCGGCGGCCGGGCCGGACATCAAAAGCGTAAGCGCCGCCAGAATGAAAGTGAGGATGGTTTTCATGGATGACTCCTTTGGGGTGTCAGGTGTCAGGGGACACCATTGCGCCTATTTCCTGAAACCTGTATATCCGAAACCACGCTGTTAAAAGCCGACATTTCCTCCTAATCGACCATCAATTCATGAATTCTGAGCCCTTCTATCCCTTCAAAATGCCTCAAATTAAAGGTTGCCACCGAAAACCCAAGGGAAAGGGCCGTGGCACCGATGATGAGGTCATGGGCGCCGATTTGAATGCCTCTGGCAGCCAGATCGGTCCATAATTGTGCATAGATCCTGGCCGCTGCTGTCTCAAAGGCATAGGTGGGAAACAGTTCAATCACTTTTTCCACATAGGCGCTCCGCGTTAGACGCCTTTTGGTGGAATCCGCCCGGTGCACCCCGTGAAGCAGCTCGGCTACCGTAATGACACTGATGCCGAAAACCGCCTCCTTTTCGGTCTCCACGAAGCGACTGATTTCAGCTTCCCGTCTCTCCGCCTCAATGAGGAGACTGGTATCCAGAATTACGCCCATGGATCCCCCATCGGCACGTGTGGCTGACTCTCAGATATCCATTGCATCTCGGACGCAAAGGCATCCAGTTCCTCTCCCAGCCTGGGAAGCTTTTCGAGCAGGCCTTGTAGCTCGCCCAGTGTCATCTCCTCCGGTCTTTCACGGACGGGACTCATTGAAGCAACCGGTTTCCCCCCCCTTTCAATGATGTAATGGACATTTTTGAATTTTATGGTGTTCAATACCTCGGAGAAATCCCTTACGGCACGGGTGGCGGATATGCGCTTTTCCATCTCACAACTCCCTGTAAAATATGATAATCATATTTTACATCTTTTATTACTGAAGTCAATGTTCGGGTTGCAGTCCCAAAAGGAAAACCTGTGCTCACCTCTGCCTATCCTGACACCCGACACCTGAAACCTTCCGTTTTCACATGATTTCAAGGCGCATACGACATGACATCCGGAATAAAGCATAAATCACCCCTAATAGGCGCCCTACTCCACCACCCAGAAGTCCATGGTTTCCTCCCACCAGGCGGAGCGGGGCAAGAGGGTCAAACGCTCGATCAGGGCCTTGAGGTCTTTTTGGTGCAGTTGATAGTAGCCGGACATCTTGTCCAGCCCTTTCACCAGGTCGCCACGCGCGGCATTTTCGTCCACGCCGATGACCTTGAAGACCATGCGGCCCAGGGGCGGCTCAACGGGGTACGTGACGGCTTGGGGATCCACGCATTTCGGGAAGTGATACACCCGGTCGCGGTTGAAAGTGCGGACCGGCATCTGGCGGCAGGGGATATACGAAAATGATGGATTCATCATTTCCCTGGGGATCATAGTTGAAGACATAAAGCCGCGAGTCCATGGGAGGCCGAACGGAAAACCCCATTTGCTCACCTACCCGGTATGTTGGGGAACCTTCCGAGGTAAAAGGGACGGGCTTTCCATCCTCAAACCGGAACAGGCGCAAAAAACGGCCTCGGTCTTTTTCTTTGGCCGCAGGCGTAACAATGGCTTCAAATGCATTGGCCAGGGGGTTTCGAGGCGCTCCACCACGTGGAATTTCCGGTTGCTGGCCGCTGTCATGGTGTTGGTCAAGAGATCCTGAATGCGGGTGCCCAGAAGGGTGGGGATGCCCCCTGAAGATGAAAACCGCCGCAGGGCCACGGTGCTGTTCAAAGAAATGTTCATAGCGAGCGTTCGTGCAAGGGCGTCACATGCTTTCGTCAAATCCTTCGAAGGACCGCTTTGTTGCGCCTGTACCTGGACCGTTCCCAACAGTAAGAACAACAGCAACAGTCTCTGAATCCTTGAAAAAGGCTTCATTTTCCGCCCAACCTATTTGATTTCGAAAAGTGAGACTCTCACCGATACGCGGTGTCATGAATCGGATGCAATGAAAGAACGCGCAGCCAGTCTTTTTCACGGTACGCGACGCCTCGAAAACCTCTGCCGATCCTGAAGATGTACAACTTTGACCCACGGGGACCTTCTCTGGAATAGATGCGCTCCCATTTAAGCCCGCGATCACCGTATACCTGTTGCCAGGTCATCTTTGACAGCTTCCGTAAAGTTCCCAAAACTTCAAGCTGTTCTCTTTTCTGCAGAGCGAAAAGGTGTCTCTGAAAAACAGGATTGTTCAAGTCCAGTTGAACCGGGGCCATATGCTGACGGGTCATTCTTTGATCCGCGCTTCAATTTCGTTTAAATCGCTTTTTCTCGGCGGGTTTTTTTCCCCCCACTCAATGGCTTCTGAAAGGTCCTCTTTCACCGTGCCCGAGTGAAGCCAAAGCTCATTTTGAGGGATAAAACGCCCAAGTTTAACGATCCAGACACCGGCCTCGATTTCGTCTACCAGTACATGCTGCCCCGCAAACTTCTTGCCGAGAGATATCTGTCCGCTGTTGCCCACTGTTTTGACGACTGCCATATCCGCCTCCATCGAAAACGTTGAATTTCATGATAGCATGACAGCATGAAAAATCAAGGAAAATGGCGGCCTGATAACGATTTCCACATGCCGTGCACTTGTTCCGCTCTGCGTGGGTACGGTTCTCGGATGCTCTACATCCGTGTTGAACCTCGAAAAATTGGGCCTAAAGCGGCGCAAAACAAGAATTGTGGGACGCGGAGCGTCCAAGGTGGGTTTCCACGCAGAGCGTGGGAACGAGCCTGGGAGAGCGAAATGTGATCTTTCCTTCTAAAATATTGATTGACAAGCTGACACAATAAGATATCATCTTTTATATCATGGATGTTTATTTCAAACCTCCGTTCAGGAAATATGTAAAGAAACAAACAAGACCTTTTCAACTGGTCATTGAAGATGAGGTTGAAAAGATTGTCGAGAATCCAGAACTGGGAACATCAAAAAAAGGAGATCTGTCACATTTCAGAATTCACAAATTCGTTTATCAGAAGCAGACGTTTCTGGTTTCATACCGCTTTCGGAAATCCGAAATCGACTTCTATACCGTGGGCACCCACGAAAATTTCTATCGTGAACTGAAACGGTATGCGAAAGGAAGAAAAGGACTATGATCACAGCGGAAAAAGTCTATGAAGATTTACTCAAAATGCCCTTGGAAGAGAGAGAAAAACTTTTTTCCGTTATCGCGAGGCAGGGCTTTGAAAGAGACAGATACGGACATGGGGAAGTATTCGATGATATCCGCCGTTCGCCTTTTACGGTCAAAGAGGCGGCTCAGTATCTGGAGATTTCTGAAATCACGTTGAGACGCTGGATTAAGGCAGGAAAGATCACCTTCCGCCGGGCGGGCCGGAATATCCTGTTTGACGTGGACGAACTGAAAGTTTTCAAGAGAAACCGCTGATCTACACCCCTTAATCCGGTTATCCTCCCCGTTCCCACCGCCTGGTAAGCCGGTAATAGAGGCCTTTCATGGCCATGAGCGCCTCATGGGAGCCCTGTTCCCGGATTCGACCGTGATGCATGACCATGATTCGGTCCGCATCCCGAACCGTGGATAAGCGGTGGGCCACCACCAGGGTGGTCCGCATTTTCGACATTTCGCTGATGGCCGTCTGGATGAGCCGTTCCGTTTCCGGGTCTACACTGCTGGTGGCCTCATCCAGAATGAGTAATTGGGGATCACTGACCAAGGCCCGGGCAAAGGAGAGGAGCTGGCGCTGCCCCCCCGAAAGACTCGCCCCCTGCTCTCCCAACTCCTGCTCAAAACCGTTTTCCAGTTTTTCAATAAACCCCAATGCATTTGCCGTTTGTGCCGCGCGGATGACCGCATCACTTCCAAGCCCTTCTCGGCCCAGGGAAATATTTTCCGAAACGGTCCCCGCAAAGATGAACACATCCTGCATACAAAGGCTGACGGCCTTTCTGAGACTGTCATCGGACCACTCCCTCAAATCAACGCCGTCCAGCAGAATCCGCCCTTCATCGGGGTCGTAAAACCGCTCCACCAGGCTCACAACCGTGGTCTTTCCCGAGCCCGTGGCGCCCACAATGGCCACCGTTTCTCCCGGCTTCACCTCAAATGAAACGTCCAAAAGCACTTTTTTGTCGGGCTCATACCCAAACGTCACATGGTCAAATACCAGATGCCCCTGAACGCTCTCAGGAGTCCGGGGGGACGCGGGCTGGGGCAGCTCTTCCCGTTTATCCATGAATTCAAATATTCGTTCCATGGACGCCATGGCCATCTGCATGATGTTGTACTTTTCAGAGATATCCCGGATCGGTTTGAAGAACATTTGGATGTAACCGATAAAGGCCACCAGGACCCCCAGCGTCATCTCTTCCTGTAGCACCTGCCCGCCGCCGTGCCAGATCAAAAACGCGATGGCCAGCGTTGACAAAAGCTCCATGAGCGGCATGAACAGGGCAAACACCCTGATCTGTTTCATGCCCGCCTCATAGTTGTCCCGGTTGAGGCGTTCGAACCGTTTCAGCTGCGATGCCTCTCTCACAAATAACTGGATGACGCGCATGCCGCTGATCCGTTCCTGGAGAAACGCATTGATTCTGGAGACCGTGCTGCGAAGCTCCCTGAAGGCCTCGCGGGCCATGAAACTGAACACAAATGTCAGGCCGAAAATGATGGGAAGCAGAATGAAGCAGAGAAGTGCCAGCCGCCAGTTGAGGTAGAGCAGAATCCCCAGGATTCCCACCACCATGAAGAGATCCTTGAAAACGGTAATGAGCACGGATTTGAACAATTCATTCAGATTTCCGATGTCATTGGTGACCCGGGTCACCAGGGTCCCCACCGGATGTCGATCAAAGAATCTCAGGGTCTGAGCCTGCATCCGATCAAAAAGCGTCATGCGCATGTCCTGCATGATCCGCTGACCCGTCAACTCCATCACATAGTACTCCACATAGCTGAAACCCAGGGAAAACAGCAACAGAACAAAGAAGACCCCTGCCACCAGCGTCACTCCGCTGATATCGGCGGACCTCAGTTTGAGGAGTTCTTTTCCGGGGAGGCGCTCCATTTTTTCATATGGCACCATGGTCGCCCCATCGGCCATCTTTTGGATAGACGGGTCATTCTCCGGAAACCAGGGCGTGATGCTGCGGTCCGGCGCCACACGGTAGTACCGTTGGTTACCGAGCAGTCCTTTGTTTCTCAAAAGATTGAGATCCGCGGGATCGATCCGTTTCAGGTTCGCATTGGAGATGTAATAGACATTGGGGAGCGTACTCTTCTCCATGAGCGGTCCATAACGCTCTTTTAGCGGGTCATAATCGGCATGGGAGAGTATTTTGCCACTGATCTGATACCAGGAAACCAGGATATACCGGTCAATGGCAATTTTGGTCAGGTACGGCACACACAGATCAAAAGCCGCCACCAAAATTGAGAGGAAGAGACCGGCCAACACCATTCTAGTATAGGGCCGGGCAAAATGGAGCAGCCTTTTCATGAGCCTGAGGTTATAGGGTTTCCCCAGTTTTCCCTCTTCGGCGTATCCGTATTCCCCCATCATGGTGAATCCGTCCCTCCCTCTTCAAAGGCTTCCCCCATGAGCTGCTCCTCGTACAGGGTCGCATAGATCCCGTCACGGGCCATAAGCCTTTCGTGGGTCCCTTCTTCCCTCAGCCGGCCGCGGTCAAAGACAAAAATGCGATCAGCCCTGCGAATGGTGGAAACACGATGGGAAACAATCACGTTGGTTCGATTTCGCCGAAGATCCAGAATCCGGTTGAGTATCCCTTCTTCCGTACGGGTATCCACCATGGAAAGGGCATCATCCAATATGAGTATGGGAAAATCGCCGATCACGGCCCGCGCTATGGTGAGCCTCTGCCGCTGGCCGCCCGAAAGTGTGATCCCCCTCTCACCCAGAAGCGTTTCAAGGCCCTCTTCCAGGGCCTCCATCTCCTCTCTGATGCCGGCAATTTCCAGGGCCCGCAGCACACCCTCATCCGTCGGGTGATCCACGCCAAATGCCACATTGTTGTAAACGGTATCCGAGAACACAAAGACATCCTGGCTGACAAAACCGATCCCCTGCCGCAACCCTTTGAGCGGCATCCTGCAAATATCGGAACCACCCACAAAAATCATGTTTTCGGGCACATTCAAAAGGCGGGGAATGGCGTGCAGCAGCGTGGTCTTGCCGGACCCCACCCTTCCCACAACGGCAGCGGTCTCTCCCGGTTGAATGTTGAGTTGGATATCCTTCAGCGCATCTTCCCTTCTGCCCGGGTATCGGAAGCTGAGCCCGCAAATCCGGATGGATCCACCCATCTCCCCTTCAAATCCTTTCGCCCCTCTCTCTTTTTCCACCCATTTTGCCGGGCCCTTCCGGTCCATGATCTCCGGAACCGTTTCCAGAATCCCGTTGATGCGTCTCATGGAAGCAGATCCCCGCTGAATGAGACTGATGACCCAACCCATGGCCATCACCGGCCAGGTGAGCAGGTTGAGATAGCTGATAAAGGCGACGAAATCACCCGGCGTGATGTTCCCCAAAATCGTGTACCGGCCCCCCAGGAGGATCACAACGGCCAGGCCCGCATTGGTGATCAGGGTCATGAGCGGAAAAAAAAGGGCAAGGGTCCTGGCCAGATGCATACTCTCCCCCACATACTGCTCTCCCTTGGTCTGCATTCTTTCGTATTCCCATTTTTCCCGTTGATGGGCTTTCACCACCCGAATGCCGGCAAAGCTTTCCCGTGCCTGTTCCGTCAAGTCCGAAAAACGCTTCTGGACCCGTTCAAATCGCGCTGACATCTGATTGGCGATCATTCGGGTCAGCACCACCACAACCGGCGCCGGGATGAGGGAAATGATCGCCAGCCGCCAGTCGATGGCGATCATGAACCCGATGGCGGCGGTTCCCAGCACAAAGCCGTCCACCAGGGCCACGAGGCCCATGCCGCAGGCCATGCGCACCGCATTGATATCGTTAATGGCCCGTGCCATGAGATCGCCGGTCTTGGTCTTCTGAAAAAAGGAGAGAGAAAGGGTCTGAATGTGGCTGTAGAGGCGGTGGCGGAGTCCCCGCTCCACTTTTCTGGAATGTCCCAGCAACATGTGGCGCCACACATAGCGAAACAGGGCGATCAAGAGCGCAATGATGCCGATGATTACCCCTTGCCTCACCAGGAGGGCCCCCGTCTGAGGCGCCTGAACCACCAGGAGATTGATGGCTTTTTTGATGACCAGAGGGATCATCAACTGGAGAAAATCGACCATGAGCAGACTCATGACCCCAATCACCAGTGCCCATCGATTCTCCACAAAGAATTCCCAGAGAGGTTTCAGGTTGACGAGGGCGGTCCTAAAGGAAACCTTCGCGTTGTTGAGCGGATTCCGTTTCATGAAGAAGGCTTGGTTTGCACGGAAAAAGGAACTGGTTTTGACATTTGATCCGGGACAACCAGGGATGGCATCAATTGTTTTTCATTGTTAAATGCGCATCCTGTTACTATATTGGATTATTGTCAAGACAAAACTGTGGCCCTCATTCGAGAGACGGGAACCAAAATAGCCATGAGCATCAGATTGATTGCCAAAGACCTCTACCGGCTTATTCGAGAAGTTGAACACCTGGAAAGGGAGATGGAAAATATCCCTTACGAAAAGCAGCCGGAAATGGAAGACCGGCTCAGAAAGATGCGCGCGGAAAGAGAGCGAATGAGAAAGATCCTTGAAGGGTGTAAGGACTCCAAAACCGTAGGCTGACCCCATGAGATGTCTTGTTAAGAAAGGCCGCATGCTACTTTTGGCGGTGGCCCTTTGCTTTTTTTCTTTGCCCCCCATATCGACCCCATGGGCCAAGGGGGATTTTTACATCATTTCCGCCCGATACGGCATTCCAGGGAATTACCGGGATGTCACCCAGACGGTCAGGAATCTGGTGTCGGGTCATTCCATCAGCATGAAAGTGTCCAACCGGAATCTTCGGACGGACCCGGCGCCCGGCAAACAGAAGGAGATGGTGGTTGTTTTTTACAAACAAGGCATCAGAAAAGAGCGGCACATCAAGGAAGGTGACTGGTTCGTGGTCCCCGGCCCTGAAAAGGGGTATCGACCCCCCAGCCACGGCACCGGCAGGCTTGAAATCATCAGGGCCCTTTACGGCGCCGCTGGAAGATATCGGATCGTCACCGGGGATGTACAAAATCACGTTCGGAACAACAACATCAACATGCTGGTTTCCAATGAAAACCTGGGCGGTGATCCGGCCCCCAACCGTGAGAAGGAATTCATTGTGATTTATCGAAAACAGGGTCGGGAGTACGGTGCCCATCTTCAGGAAGGGCGCTGGTTCATTATCACCGATTAGGAAGACGCAAGACCGTCGGGCAGCCAGGCCAACGCCCATGCACCCGGGCCGCAGTGGGTGCCGGTGGTGAGACTGAGAGGCCGGATGAGGATTTCAGCCAGGGGGAAAGCTTTCAAAAGAGCTTCTTTCACTTCCCCTTCCACCAGCCCTCGATTATCCGTATACTGAAGCATGATTAACGGGTTCCGCGCATCCTTTAGAGATCCTTTCAGCTTTAGAAGGGCAAATTCGATCTGCTGGTTCCTGTTTCGTACCACGCCAACCTTTTTTGCCCCGTCCGGAGCCGGGCTGACCACCGGCTTAACATTCAGCATATTTCCGAAAAATGCGCCGGTTTTAGACATCCGGCCGCCTCTGGCAAGATAATGAAGCTTTTCAATAAAAATCAATTCATTGACGAGCCCTAACGCTTTCTCGGCATATTGCACCACCGAATCCGGCTCCTTGGCTTTCAGGGAATGCCTGGCAACGGCAATGGCCAGGAGCCCCAATTTGCCGCTGGCGGCACCGGTATCCAGAACTTTGAGACCGGCGTTGGGATCATTTGCGGTTTTCCATTCCATGACGGTTTGATAATTTCCCGTATAGACGGAGCCGACGCACAAATAGAGAACGCGCTTGTGAAGGCTGACCGCCTGCTGATATCGCTGTTGGCGTTCAAACACAGACGCCTGGGCCGTGGATGCGGAGGTCCCCTTACGCATTTCCCCATAGAGCAATTCCGGATCCATGTGGGTTTCGGGATAGCTCTCGGTGCCGAGGTTGATGTAACTTTCAAGGAGCGTCATTCCCAGGCGTTTTGCATCGCTTCGGGTAATGGAACCGGCCGCATCACTCATGATATGAAGGGCCTGGGTTCTTGGCACCTCGAGATATTCCGAAGTCTGGGACTTCAGATCATCCGATTTCCATTTCATCAGGCTGCCAGCCCCAGCCAGCCGCCGTTTGGCTTCCCCTTCGTCAACCGCGTGGAGGTGCACTTTTACAAACTCCCCGTGAGCCATGGTCACGACTTCTTCTCCCGCATCCCATATGGCGGAAAGGGAGGCTTCCCCGCGGGCAGGATCCAGCTTCAAAACCGCATCAATACAATATCCCTGATCTTCCACGCACTGCCAGGCGCTATCTACATGGAGGAGGTTTTCAAACACTTCAGTAATGGAACGGAATCTCTCCTTACGGTCAAAGAGCACATTGAGAAAACCGTCAAAGAAAATGAACATGCCCAGAGCCCCGGCATCCACAACGCCTGCGCTGGCAAGTTCCTTTAATTGCCCGGATGTGTTCAAAACCGCCCGCTCCAGGATGTCCAGCACCGTATCCAACTGGTCCGCACCGCTCACCACATCAAAGCGTTCAAAGGCATCGGCCATTGCATCAAAGAAAGACAACATGGTCCCTGATTTGGGCACGGGAACCGCTTTCCAGGCCAGGTCACGCCCTTCTTTCACGATCTCCCGCAAGTCCCGCAGGCTTTCCATTAAAACAAATGATCTGAAAAACTGGGCGGCAATATTTCCCGAATTCCCTCTTGCGCTCATGAGCAGCGCTTCAATGAGCCCCTCACGGCTCTCGGATGACCGCTTTAGGGGTTGCAGGCTGATCACCAGGTTTCTGCCGGTATCCCCGTCGGCCACCGGAAAGACGTTGATGCTGTCCAGAAGATCCGCCCAGGCGGAAACGCGATCTACGCCCGCGCCAAAGGCCTCATCCATCTTTTCTTTCATGGTCGGATCATCGGAAACAGCTGGAAGTTTGTTCAAAACGGTTCTCCCTCCAAAGCGGCTCTGCACAATCATACATCTATTATCACGTTCACCTTTTGAAGACAACAAATGAAGATTTCCCTGAAGATCCAAAGTGTGCACCCAAGCCTTTTTGTTTAATGGGATACCGATCCTTCCGGTTCTTAAGAGCGTGTGTTATGGGTGTTATCCCAAGGCCAATTCCCTTTTTTTGGCGATTTCCATAAAGATGTGAGCAGCGGTTTCAGGCGGCACAACCCGCTCATTATCGGATCTTGGTTCCAGATGAATCGCTTCTTCCGGACACGCATTTACGCACAGGCCGCAGCCGATGCATTGATCCGGTTTGATTTCCGCCTTGTCACCGGCACCCATGGCAACGGCCTCCATGGGGCAACGCCCCAGACAGGTTTCGCAGGCCTCGCACCGGTCCTTGTGTACCAGAGCCTGGAAATGGGGCCTCATGATCTCCACCGGGCGCGGGTGTTTTTTCAGTTTCCCCAGGACAACGCAGCAATCGGAACAGCAGTTGCAGATATTGGCCGGGGTCCGGGTGTTAAAGGGCATGGTCACAAGCCCGGCAGCTTCGCACCGGTCAAGAATTTCAAGGGCCTCATCAGTGGTAACCTGTCTCCCTGTTCCCCGATCCATGTAGTACCTGGCCTGGCTGCCAAACATGAAGCAGGTTTCAAGGGGCATTTGGCAACCCTCATCAATGGCGCCCTTCTGCACCCTGCAAATGCACTTCGCCACGGCGATCAGCGCCTGGTTTCTGACGATCGCCCGTGAATTGTCATAAACGGCCATGGGGTATGATACATCAATGCTCCTGTTGACCGGTATGGGCCGGTGTATGAGGGGTTCCGTCTCAGCCAGGTTTTTGTGGAAGACCTCCTTCACGTAGGTCTCGTAGAGAGCGGCCAGTGTTCTGTCCATGGTTTCAGACTGTTGTTCGAAGATCCCCGGAATAAAAGGGAGGGCCCCGAATTTAACGGACCCGTTTTTTTCACGACGGAAAACGAGGCCCTTTTCAAACATCCGTTCCAGAAGACGCGTCACACGCCCTGAATCTCGTCCCATTCGCGCTGCCACGGCATCGGCCATTTCGGGCTTCAGGTTCAGAAACTGGAACAGTTCCGCCTCACGGGGCGTGAACAGTCTTTTTAGAATTTCCAATTCACTTCCGGAAGGGGACACCGGAAACCCCACCGCGTACCGGTCCAGTTGCCGCCGTAATTTTTGATAGATCTGATTTCCCATAAGATCCTCCATCTCAAACAGGTTTGGTGCCACAAGCGCGGCCCATGCCCATCTAGAATTCCGCATTTTCATCTCACCAGCCATATGAATTCTGACGGTTCCTTTTGATTGTTGTGACTGAAAAAGATAGCATACCATGGAGAAATGCCGCTGACGCAGATCTTCTTCTAATTTTTGCGGTATGCGGGGCTGGGCAAAAAGGGAGCGTTTTGAAACCGGCTCTTTTGGAAAGAGCTCAGGGGCATGCCCCGTTAGAAGATATTGCCCGGCGCCATGATTCCCGCCGGATCCATCTCTTTTTTGATGGCTTTCATGGCATTGATGATCGGTGCCGGGTATTGCAGGGCCAACTGGCGACGCTTCAATTTTCCGATGCCGTGTTCGCCCGAGACACACCCCCCAAGTAAAACCGCTTTTCTGGCCATGAGATCATCCACGTAAGCGGCAATTTCCATCTCCTTTTCGTTTCTGGCGATGAAATTGAAATGGGGATGTCCGCTCCCCAGGTGCCCGAACCGCACCACCATCATGTCTCCAAGGAGGTTTCTGATTTCTTCAAAATATTCAAACAAGGGGTGCAATTGGCCATGGGGGACGGCCCAGTCAGTGGAAATCTTGCAGCCGCCGGTCCGAACCGCTTTGACACTCTCCTCATTGGTTCTTGAAGGGACGTGATGCCGTAGATCGTAAAGGTGCTTCTTCTCCTTGGGGCTGTCGGCGATCTGGGTGTCGTCAGCAAGGGCCGTGTGCTTTTCGATCATCTGAAACCACAAATTCAGGAGAAGGTCCTTCTCGGAATCATCGGTGTATTCCTGTTCCAAGTAGATCATGGCCCGGGCATCGGATGGTATGGCGATCCCTTTGGCATTCGGTCTTATGATTTCAAGGCACATGTCGTCCAGAAATTCCATGCTCGCGGGTTTGAGGTCGGCGGCTTCGCGGGTTTCCACGATAAAATCAATGGCACCTATAAGATCTCTAAAAAAGACCATGATCAAAAAGAAGTCTTTGGGCCGATCCGTCAACTTAACTTCAATCCGGGTCACCACTCCCAGTGTTCCTTCTGATCCCAGAAAGAGTTGCCCGGGCCGGTAGAAAGCCCCGTAGCCGGCGCACACTTTTTCCGTGAGGCTGTCTCTTAGGTCAAGCAGGTTCCCCTTGCCGTCCACAATCCGCAGCCCTCGAACCCAGTCCGCGGTGGTACCGTACTTGAGCGAGCGGGAACCGGATGCGTTGGTGGCCACGCTGCCCCCCAGCGTACACTCACCGGCGCTTGTGGGATCCGGCGGGTACATGAGCCCCGCCGCTTCCACGGAAGCCTTAAAATCGGACAGAACAATCCCCGGCTCGGCAATGGCGATTTTGCTTCCCACATCGATGTCGATCAGGCGGTTCATCCGCTCCAGGGAAAGAGCGGAACCCTTGTGGCAAATGGCGGCTCCCGTCAGAGAAGACCGAAGCCCCTGGGGTGTCAGAAACCTTTTCTCGCCCACGGATGAGCGCACAATGTCAACCACTTCCCCTTCCGTATCAGGGCGGAAGAGGCCGTTCATATTTCCCTTGATGCCCAGGGCATCTTCATTATAGGCGGCAAGTATCTCAGGATCGTTGATCATTTTCCGCATGGACCATTTTTCTCCTTGAATCACAACTGGGATTTTCATAACGTACCAAAACAAGCTTGTCCTTGCCAGCTTAAAGGTCAATATTGGGAGCTTAATTGGGTAAAAAGGTTCATGGGACTTATCTTCGATCAAACCACCCTCGATTATTACGATTCCTGGCGGCGAAGCCATCAGAACAGAACCATTGAGAATGCCATGGAACCGCTTTTGGTGTCGCTCTTGGATCCGCAACCGGGCGAGAGGGTCCTGGATATCGGCTGCGGGACCGGCACCCACCTGATCATGTTCAGCAAAATGGGTCTCGATGTGAGCGGCGTCGACGCTTCCCCGGAAATGATTTCAAAAGCAAAGGAACGGCTCGGCCACAAATCGGCATTTAAGGTGGCCATGGCGGAAGACCTCCCTTTTGATGACAATGAATTTGATCTGGCAGTTCTGATCCATACGCTGGAATTCATTGATAACCCCCTTTCCGCCCTGCGGGAAGCCGGTCGCGTTGCCAAGAACAAGATCTTTGTGGGGGTATTGAACAGTTTCTCCTGGAATGGATTTTTAAAGACCCTTCACGGATATTTCGGAGATCCCCTTTTCGCACAAGCGCGGCTCTACAATCTGTGGCAACTGAAATCCCTTCTTAAGCTGGCCTACGGACCGGTTCCCATTTCCTGGCAGTGCATTCGAATCATCCCGTACTTTCTTGAAGAAAGCCTTCATTTAGAGAGTGACACCACCAAATACAAACACTCCCCATTCGGATTCTTTCTGGGCCTGTCGGCGACGCTGGTCTACCACTATGAAACCAGCAATCTTCCCCTGAAGGTTAAGTTCAAAACGGCGGGGCATTCACTCATGAGTCTAAAGACACTCGAAAAACCTGACGCATCAAGATTTCATCGCAGACCCTCAATTCCAGGAGGCCCCCATGAAAGAAGCGATCCTGTATGAGAAACTGGCGGACAACAGGGTGCATTGCAGGCTCTGCAATCACTTTTGCATTATTGACGAGGGTAAAAACGGCACATGCGGCGTCAGGGAAAACCGTTCGGGAACCCTCGTAAGCCTCGTCTATGGAAAGATCATTGCCGGACACTGTGATCCCATTGAAAAAAAACCCCTCTTTCACTTTTTGCCGGGAAGCCGTTCCTATTCCATTGCCACGGTGGGCTGCAACTTTCGATGTCTTTTCTGTCAAAACGCGGACATCAGTCAGATGCCGTTGGATGGGAACCGAATCGTGGGTACGGAGACATCCCCCGAAAGCATCGTCCAGGCGGCCCAAAGCCAGGGGGCTGCTTCCATTTCCTACACCTACACGGAACCGACGATCTATATGGAGACAGCGGTTGACACGGCTCGCATTGCAACCCGAGAAGGATTAAAGAACGTTTTTGTTTCAAATGGTTATATGACAAAGGAAGCACTTGGGGAGATAGGGGATGATCTCCATGCCGCCAATATCGATCTCAAAGCCTTCAACAACCGGTTTTACCGGGAGCAATGCGGGGCGAAACTTGGCCCCGTCCTCAAAACCCTCGAAGTCATGAAAGAAATGGGGGTATGGCTCGAAGTGACGACATTGCTCATACCGGGTCTCAATGATGACCCCACTGAGTTAAGGGACCTGGCACGATTCCTGGCCAATCTGGACCCCGGCATTCCATGGCACATCAGCCGTTTTCACCCCACCTACCGCCTTACGAATATCCCCTCAACCCCCGTGGCCACCATTCGCCGGGCAAGAGATCTGGGATATGAAGCAGGTCTGCAGTATGTTTATACCGGCAACATTCATGGGGACGAAGGGGAAAACACCTTCTGTAATTACTGCAGAGCACCGCTGATTAACCGCACGGGATTCTTCACCAGCAAAAACAGGATTGAGGACGGGCGATGCACCAGTTGCGGAAAAGAAATCCCCGGATATTGGAACATTTGATTTTTGCGGCCGGTGGTGTTAAGAAGACGACTGGTGCGGAGAAGGGCTTTATGGGTTCTTTTTTCACCGGGATCCCCGTTGAATCACCTTGATGGCCTTCTTCTGTTCAGCGGGGTTCCCAAAAACCTTTTCCTTGGTGAATCTAAACGGAAACCCAAAACCACGGTGAAAACGGGGAAACATAATGAAAAAGGAAAATGAACTGGCGATCAAGGTGACCAAGGAAATCGTTGTGAAGTTCATTGAAGTGGGACGTTTAAGCGTGAACTCTTTCAAAGAAGTCTGGAATGACATCCATGAAACCGTCACCCATTCAATGAAGGATGAAGAGACCACTAAAGATTAATACTTCACCGACACCAGGAACAATCCTTGAGGAGGTGCTTTTATGCCGGCCAGTCGCCGGTCCCGGGATGCCAAGACCTCCTCGAATCTATCTGTCCCGGTTCGACCCGCTCCCACCTCAACCAGGGTTCCCACGATGTTTCGAACCATGTGACGCAGGAAACCGTCCGCTTCCAAGGTTATCCGCAAAATCTCATCTTCTCCTTTCCGAAGGGAAGATGCCAGAATTGTCCGCACCGGATCTCTGTTGGCGCTTCCGGCCGACTTAAATGCGGAGAAGTCGTGAGTGCCTCGAAGGACGCTCAGGCACCGGGACATTCTTTCCGTTTTCAGCGGGAATCTGACATGCCACAGCAGGTGCCGGTGGAAGATATGCGGATGTTGTCGGTTCAGAATTCGGTATTCATAGGTTTTGCTTCTGGCCAGATATCTGGCATGAAACGCCAGGGGAACCTCGACAGCGCTCTTCACAAAGATGTCCGAAGGCAGAAGAGAGTTGAGCCCTCGTCTAAAAGCGTCCACGGAAATTCCGGCGGAAGTGTTGAAATTGCAGACCTGACTCAGGGCATGAACGCCCGCATCCGTTCTTCCCGAGGCCAAAAGCTTAACGGGCGCCTTGGTCATGGCCCCAAGGCAATCCTCAATAACCGCCTGAATGGTCAAATCGTCATTCTGACGCTGCCATCCGTGGTACCTGGTACCGTCATAGGCGACCACAAGTCTGATATTCCGTAACGCCATATACTCAAAAAAAAAGGAATCTTGTACAGATTCCTTTTCTGATGGACTGAATATGGATTGAAATTAGCGCTTGGAGTACTGGTACCGCGCCCTTGCGCCGGGCTGTCCGTATTTCTTTCGTTCCTTCATTCGGGAATCACGGGTCAGGAATCCGGCTTTTTTCAACGGGTCTCTCAAGGAAGGATCTGCTTCCACCAGTGCACGGCTGATGCCGTGTCGAATAGCGCCTGCCTGGCCTGCGATGCCGCCACCTCTGACATTGATGTAGAAATCGAATTTTTCGTCCAGGTTCACCAGACCGAGAGGTTCCAGGACGGCATTCTTGTCAGCGTCTCGCCTCAGATACAATTCCAATGGTCGTTTATTGATGGTTATCTCACCGTTGCCGGGTCTCATCCAGACCCTTGCGATCGCCGTCT
>JANQDY010000087.1 GCA_028278625.1 Thermodesulfobacteriota bacterium | reverse complement strand
GATTTCGATACGCTCCAGGGTCTTGATGTCCGAGTGCATGTACCGTACGCGAATGTCCAGCTCCGCGTAGGATTCGGTGAGATCTTCGGCCATGCGCTTGGACATCAAGACCCTGGAGCGTATCGAAATCATCAGGGACCTGCGTCTGGGGCGCTTCGACGTGCTGGTGGGGATTAATCTCCTCCGGGAAGGCCTGGACATTCCCGAAGTATCCCTGGTGGCCATCCTGGACGCGGACAAGGAAGGGTTTCTGCGATCCGAACGGTCCCTGATCCAGACCTGTGGCAGGGCCTCCAGGAATGTTAACGGCAGCGTCATTCTCTATGCGGACCATGTCACCGGGTCCATGGGCCGGGCCATGGACGAAAGCAATCGCCGCCGGATGCGCCAACTGGCCTACAATCGCGAACACGGCCTCACACCCGAGAGCATCCAGAAGGATATCGGCACCATCCTTCAATCCCCCTATGAAGCCGACTACGTCACCATCCCCATGGTCCAGGAAGAGGAAGCACCATGGGTCTCTTCAGAGGACATGGAAACGGTCATTTTGGAACTGAAGGGGAAAATGCAGGAGGCGGCCAAAAAGCTGGCCTTTGAAGAGGCCGCGGTTTTTCGTGATCGCATTAGGGAATTGGAAAAGCAGGAACTGTCGTTTCTGGAGGACTGATGGCCGTATCGCCTGACAGAAGAAAAAAAAGCGCCAAGAAAAGAAGTCGAAAATTACCTGAAAGCTCAAAAGGGCAGACACAAGACCATCTGATCCCCGGTTATCATGCGGTCCGGGAAACCCTTGAAAGAAATGACGGACCGCTGCAAGAAATCTGGGTTGCCCAGGGAAAACCGTCCGCAAGAGCCGAAACAATACAAAAGCTCGCCGCATCCAGAAACATCCCTGTTTACTTTAAAAACAGAGAGTATATTTTTGATATTCTAAAAGATATGTCTCATCAAGGTATCGTGGGGGTCATGAAATCCTTTGATTATTGGGGGTTTCAAAAACTCCTTCAGCGGGCACTGGAAGCCGGTCCGTCGGCCCTTTTGCTGGCAGCGGACCATATGGCCGATGCAGGAAACCTTGGGGCGCTTATGCGAACCGCCGCCTTTTTCGGCGGCCACGGCCTCATTCTCCCAAAGGACCGGTGCGCAGGCATCACGCCGGCGGTGCTGAAACGCTCCTCAGGGGCCCACGCCCTCCTCCCCGTGGCCCGGGTCACCAATCTGAACCGGGCACTGGACCAGTTGTCCAAAAGCGGTCTCTGGATTGTCGGAACCGCCGGAAATGCGCCTGTGAGTGTTTATGATTTTGATTGGAAACGACCCCTGGTCCTGGTGTTGGGGGGTGAGCAAAAAGGGATCGGGCCGTCCATCAGAAAGAGATGCCACCAACTGGTAGCCATCCCATCTCCCAGTGGCTTTGAATCCCTGAACGTATCCGTTGCGGGCGGCGTGATTCTGTCCGAAATATATCGGCAGAGAGGTTAGAGACGGAATCGAAAGTGGCAAAAAGCAGGTCACATCCGGTTCAACCACATGGCGAAAACAGGATCCACCACGTTCCACCGGCGGCTTGATTCCTCCTGCCAAATGAGATCTTCTGACTTAAGCCTGTCACGAGCAAACTGGACTGAACTCGGAGGAAGGCCACACTTGCCCACAAATTCACTTGAAAGCATTTCCATGTTAGGGAACGCTGCTAGCGTACGGATCACACGAACCTGCGGCAGGGTGAGCCGGGATATGATGGCCTCAAAGCCATATCTCTCAGTATCGATGACAGTTTCCAGCGCCTTTGTCACGTCTTCTCGACATATACTTTTCCCACCCAGCTCATAGACTTCGCGCGCCAATCTTTGAACATAATATGGATGCTGTCTTACCGCTAATGCAATCTCTTCGGATATCTTTTCGGGGCAGTCTTTCCCTTCTTTGGCAAATAGCTCGCTCAGGAAACCGGCGGCATCCGGGAGCGGAAGGGGCGGTAGCTCCAGATGGATGGCAGACTGAAAGAACGCCCGTTTCCGATCCGAAAACATAGCCAGCAGGATTCCACGTCGGCTGCCCAGAAAAAAGTAGGAGGCCTTTTGCCCCTGAATCGCGCCTCGTATAAGCCCTTCCACTTGTGAGGATTCCTTAAGCCGTGTGATCTCTTGAAACTCATCAAGGACAATGTTCACGCGGTAACCGGACGTGTCCGCAAACGTTCCCACTTCCCTCAAAACGCGCTCAAGCAATTCGGGAGCAGGTTCACTGGAAACCGGCTCAACCGTCATCGAGATACCATCAGCCGATGGCTTAAAGACAGGTCGAAATGAACTGAAATACCTGAGAAATCTTTTCCCCTTCTCCAGGATGGACTCTTTGGCGTGAATGGCCTCGAGAATGCTTCGCGCCGTTCGAGAGGCGGCCTCGGCAACAGAGTCCACGCCAAAGAGTTGACAATAGATGGTAAGGTAGTCCTGCTTTCGGAGCATCGACTGGACCCGAACAGCGAGGGATGTCTTTCCATAGCGACGTGGAGAAAACAGAACCATATTCGTACCACTTTCGGCACAGCCGCGGAGCCGTTCCATTTCTTCCTGCCTGTCGCAAAAAGGGCTGTCGGGCGGAAGCGTTTCTATGAGGAAGGGGTTGGCCATTACAAAGATCCTGTTACAAGATTTTTGTAACAATATTATTGTAATATCTCTCGGGTGTCAAGCATAACAATTACCAAAAGAAATATCCTAACCAGAATAAATGATTATACGTTCCAAGGTCCGCGAACAGCCAACGGAGTTCATTTGGGGGGCCTCTTTTTTCTTGCCGCAAAAGCTCATTTTCTTTATAGTCACTGAGAAATAATGTTTTATCGCTGAATTCTAAGCGATCCATCTATGGAGGACCTTCATTGGGCCGATGCCAGTTCCATCGAACTGCTGGAATTCCTGTCCCGCTTGTCCGAAACATGCGCGGTACTTTTTATCAATGTGTTTCGGCCTGGTTACCCTGAGACGGGCGGCCGGATCACTGAAACGCTCAAAGAGAGGCCCAACACCAATTTAGTGAAAATCGCCCTCAGTCCTTTGAATGAAAAGGATTCCGAAACCCTCATCAACAACATGCTTGATGTGAAGGGGCTTGATCACGGCATAAAGGATAAGATCATTCAGCGTTCCGGCGGAAACCCCTTCTTTATCGAGGAAGTGGTGCACTCCTTTATCGACGAAGGGGCCGTGGTCAAAAAAAGAAGGCGGTTTTGAAGTCATCAATAAGATCAATGCCGTGGTGGTACCCTCCACCATTCAGGAAGCGGCCTATGAACCCATTCTTGCGCAGGAACGAAAAGCCCTGAAATGGTGGCGGAAGAGCATCTTCGAGGGTGAAAATCTGGAAGCCCGCCTTGAACTCTCCCGCACCTATTTTGAAGTTGGGAAACGCCTCATGGAAACCCAAAGCAAACACGACTCCCTGGCCGGCATCAAAGCGAAGGAATACCTTGCAAAAGCCCGCGGGATGTTCCAGGAGATGGATCTTCAGTGGGACCTGGACCAATTGGATCAGCTCGAAATCGACCATCATGGGGGATGATGGCTTCGCATGAATCAGACTGATATTGTCATGGTGATGGCATGAAAAGACATCATAAAATCCAAAAGATAAAAATGCCGTCTACTCGGTCACAAGGTCTTCCAATGACACATCCAACGCTCTAGCGATCGCACTGAGTACCTCGGTTGTACCTTTCCGTTGTCCTGATTCCAACTGCGACAAATACGGCTTGCTGATTCCCGCCTTCTCTGCCACTTGTTGCTGCGTCATTCCCCGGTGTTTCCGCCATACCCGCATGGGATTATCTCCATCCAGAATAGCATAGGTCACTTCGCTCGGTATCAACTCCTCCCCCTGAGCAAGGGACACCTTCGCTTCATCATACGCTTGGATGTCGTGAAGCATCTCCAACACTTCTAACAGCCGCAGATATTCTTTGTAGGGGATAATCGCCCATTCAGGCTTGCCGTTCCTCTCGATCACTTGCACACTCATCGATATACACCTCCACGGGGAGCAATCCTCAACACCAGAATGATCAGCCGTTCCCCTTCAATCTCGTAGATCACTCGCCAATCCCCAACTCGCAATCTGTAACCCGGGCGCTCCTGTAACTTGGTGACGTTCGGATTTCGCGCAAACGGATCGTCTGCCAACCGGCCCAGTTTCTCCCGGATCAGTTGAGCTGTATTGCGTGGCATTCGACGCAGGGCTCTGTCAGCATGTTTGGTAAATAGGATTTGATACACATGCCTATGTTAGCACAATGCAAATTATATTGCAAACCCAGACCAGTAAGAGTTCTTGCGCTGCGGCTTTTTTTTGTGGGGAGACGTAAAGACCGTACGGCTCGCTGACCTGGATAGAAGATTTCAGGTAAGCAAGTGTCCATTTTTTGTTTGGCCAAAAAAACTGCTGCAATTCTTGCTTGACAAGACATAATATCCGGATAAAATGTCCTTGCCATGAGAATTATCAAGACGCGGCTTCTCAACATTCAATTGCCCCCCAATCGCTCCGCTTACCTTTGGGGACCTCGCAAAACGGGGAAGACCTACTGGGTCAACCGGCACTTTCCGGAATCGGTTCTGATCGATCTGCTCAGGACCGATCTGTTTGCCGATTATGCCGCCCGTCCGTCATTGCTTCGGGAACGGTATCAGGAACACAAGGAGCTTGTTGTTATCGATGAAATACAGATGGTTCCGGATCTGCTCAATGAGATTCATTGGCTGATCGAGAACACGGATGTTTCCTTCTTGATGACCGGATCAAGCGCCCGAAAGCTGAGGCGAGGGCATGCCAATCTTCTGGCCGGTCGAGCCTGGCGGTACACCATGACACCCCTCTCTTTTGTGGAAACAGAGGGTTTTGAACTGGAACAGGTTTTCATTTCCGGCCTTCTTCCACCTCATTTTTTGTCGCCCGATCCCATGCAGGATTTGCGAGCCTACATCGCCGACTATTTGAAGGAAGAGATTGCCGCGGAAGCCATGACCCAAAATATTCCCGCATTTTCCCAGTTTCTACGGGTTGCGGCACTGACATCGGGTGAGCTGTTGAACTATACCAATGTGGGCAGGGAAACGGGTGTCAGCGCCAAGGTTA
Organism: Thermodesulfobacteriota bacterium; assembly: GCA_028278625.1. The sequence goes on along the minus strand of JANQDY010000087.1, from coordinate 34,507 downwards.
TAAGGAACTACTTCCAGATTCTGGAAGACACATTGCTGGGATTTCGGGTGCAGCCGTGGCGAAGGGCAAGAAAGAGACGTCTCATTGAAACGGAAAAATTCTACCTTTTTGATGTGGGCGTGGCCAACTATCTGGCGCGCCGTGCTCCCAAAACCGGCACTCCTGAATTCGGTCACTCCTTTGAGCAGTACATTCTAATGGAGCTGAAAGCGTATCAGGCTTACCGAAACCCCGAGCTGGACATCCGTTATTGGCGCACCAGCACCGGTTTCGAAGTGGACTTTATCCTTGACGACATGAATGTGGCCGTTGAAATAAAGGGAAGTGAAAGGATTCATGAAGGGCACACCAGGGGTCTAAGAGCGCTGCTGGAAGAACATACCGTCAAGCGGGCCATCATCGTTTCCCTGGAAAAAGAGCCCAAGCGGCTGAACAATCAATTTGAAGTGCTGCCCTGGCAGGATTTTCTGGAAGCATTATGGTCAGGAGAATTCACGTAGTGGTATTTCAGTGAACCACAATTTCGATCCGAAAAGAGGTTGATATGACAATAAAAGAAGCGCCCATCGCGGTGGTGGGAACGTTTGATTCCAAAGGCGAGGAACATCGATTCCTTAAAACCCGCATAGAAGAAAGGGGATGCCGGGCTCTCACCATCAATGTGGGAACGAAGGGTCCGCCCCTTCATCCCACGGATATCGACTTTTACCGTGAAATGGGAGCGGAAAAAAACGCCCTTTCCAGGGACCAGATCATCAGCAAAGTGATTTCCCGGGCAAAAGCACTGATCCGGCGTCTTTATGAGAACGGCGAAATCTCGGGCATCATCTCCGCCGGCGGGGGAACAGGCACCTATATCTGCACCAGCATCATGCACGTACTTCCCTTGGGGGTCCCCAAGGTGATGGTCTCCACCGTGGCCTCAAGGGACATGTCCCAAGTGGTCGGCACAAAAGACATCACCATGATGCACAGCGTCTCCGACATTCTGGGCATCAATACCATCACCGGTCGAATCCTGGACAATGCCGCCGGCGCTGTCTCCGGGATGGTGAAAAGCCGCTGGGAAGCGGTTTCAACGAAAAAGCGGGTAGCCCTCAGTTTTTTCGGATTCATCACACGGGCCGCGGAGAACGTAAAGGCGCGGCTGGAAAGCATGGGATATGAAGTGATCCCCTTTCATGCCAACGGAACCGGCGGCATGGCCATGATGCAACTGGCGGCTGAAGGGTACTTCCACGGCATTCTGGATCTGGCCACCCATGAGCTGGCCGACGCGCTCATGGACGGCTATTGCGGCGGTATCGGCGAAAAGCGGTTTGAGCCGGTTCCGGGAAGCGCAATTCCGCGGCTCATGGTACCCGGCGGCATGGACTGCATCGTGCTGGAGTTTACACGGGACAATATCCCCGTAAAATTCAGGGACCGACAAATTTTCTTCTACGATTTCCGTTCCGCCATCCGCGTAAACGCCCATGAATCCCGTTTGCTGGCCGGCCAGCTGACGGAAAAACTGAACATGGACCCTGAAAACGTATCCGTGCTCATCCCCCTAAAGGGTTTCTCGGAGGCCGATCAAGAAGACTGGCCCCTCTATGATCCGGCAACGGGCCGGGTGTTTGTAACCGCACTCGAAAACGGTCTCGCACCCCGCATCCGGGTTGAAACGGCCGACCTGCACATTATGGACAAGATGTTCGCAGACCGGGCCGCCCTAATGATGGACCAATTGATCAAGAAAGCCGGAACGGCCCCCGGCCCTTTGTCATAAAGGAGACAGCAATGGGTGATCACGCTTCCGGCTCAGGCAGCGGGGTCCTATGGGTCCCATGGGCCGGCATCTCATCAATTTCCAGGCGGGGAGACGCCATTCGAATTCCCGCTTCATCGAACCGGGTCTTGATCTTTTCGTTGAGGCCCCAACGGCCGGTGAGGGCATACTTCTTCTCCACCCAGAACCGGGCCTTCATCTCCAAGTAACCGGGGGAGAACTTGTCAATGACGACCCTGGGTACCGGCTTTTCCTGCACAATTTCGGAGCTTTTAAGGATTTCCCCCACGATCTCCTTGACCTTTGAAACATCCGCGTCATAGGGAACGTAAAAATCGATATCAAGGCGGCGCTTGGGCCGAAGACTGGTATTCACCACCTGATCGTTCAACACCTTGTGGTTGGGAATATAGACCATCTTGCCGTCAAAGGTTCGAACCCGCGTATGCATGATGGAGATGAGATCCACCTTCCCAAAGGCATCGCCAATTTGCACCACATCCCCTGTCTTGAGCGGCAGTTTGGGAATGTAGGGTTTGGCGATCACAAAGACGGCGATGAAAATCATCACAATGACCATGATGACCCGGAAAAGCAATGCCGCGGGAAATCCGATAAGATTCAGCACCACCAGGGCACCCAGCAATAACACCAGGATGTGCAGCACCGTCTCCGCATAGGCGGCCCGGCGCTCCGGAACGCCCGCCTTGATTAAAAGGGAAGAAACCAGATTTCCCAAATACTTGACCAGAATCAGCACAACGATGAGCAGAATCATGCCTTTGACCACCATGGGTCCCAGCTCGCTCCCCATGGCGCTGATCTGGTTCACATACGCCTCGAACCCCGAAGATGTGCCATCCATCAAGGACCTCCTTTACGGTTCTGGGATTTAGGATTTAGATAATCTTTTTCCTGTAAAGCCGAAGACTGTTGCTCACCACCGTGATACTGCTCATGGCCATGGCAAAGGCCGCCAGTATGGGGTGGAGTTCCCGCATGAAATCGGGCAACGTTGCAACGGGATATAGAACCCCCGCTGCAACCGGAATCAGGATGATATTGTAAATGAACGCCCAGAAGAGGTTCTGGCGAATGACCGCCATGGTGGCGCGACTGATGCGGATGGCCCGGGGAACCCCTTCGAGACTCCCGCTCTGAAGGATCACGTCCCCCGTTTCAATGGCCACGTCGGTTCCGGTGCCGATGGCCATTCCCACATGGGCCCGGGCCAGGGCCGGTGCATCGTTGATGCCGTCCCCCACCATGCCCACCTTCTTCCCCTGGGTCTGAAACTCCTTTATCTTTCCTTCTTTTTCCTCGGGCAGCACATCGGCCACCACCTGGTCAATGCCGGCTTCTTGGGCAATGACCCTTGCGGCCCGGGCATTGTCACCGGTGAGCATCGCCACTTTGAGATTCTCATCATGCAGTTCCTTCACCACTTTTGCCGATTCCGGTTTAAGGGTGTCTGAAAGTCCGATGATCCCGGCCGGTCGCTCATTTTCGGCCACTACCATGAGGGTTTTGCCCTGGTCTTCCAGCGCTTCAATGGCTTTTTCCATGTCGGTAGAGAGCACGATGCCCAGATCCCGGAACCAGGCCGGTTTTCCCACATGAATGGATCCCTCGGTTTCAATCTGCGCCGTCACGCCGTGTCCCCTGAGGGCCTTGAATGACTTGGTTTCAAAAAGTTCGACGCCCAGACGAGCAGCCTCTTCCACGATGGCACGCCCCAAGGGGTGTTCGGATCCCTTTTCCACTGAAGCGGCCATTTTAAGGAGATCCTTTTCGGTCCCCTGAAATCCATCGGCAGCAACCACATCCACCACCGAGGGGCGGCCCTTCGTCAAGGTGCCGGTCTTGTCCAGAACCAGGGTGTCCAACCCTGCCGCCGTTTCCAAGGCCTCGCTGTTCTTGAAGAGCACCCCTTTTTCAGCACCTTTTCCCGTCCCCGCCATGATGGCGGTGGGAGTGGCCAGTCCCAGGGCACAGGGGCAGGCAATCACCAGCACGGCCACCATTCGAATCATGGCAGGCACAAACGCATGCCCCAATACCCACCAGATGATAAACGTCACCATGGCGATGCCGATGACACCGGGGACAAAAACAGCGGCCACGCGGTCCGCCACGGCCTGAATGGGCGCCTTGCTCCCCTGTGCTTCCTGCACAAGGCGGATAATCCCCGCCAGTGCCGTGTCCTTCCCCACCCTGGTGGCTTCAAATTTTAGCAGTCCCTCGCCGTTGACGGACCCACCGATCACGCGATCGGCCGGACCCTTTTCAACGGGAATGGGCTCTCCCGTGAGCATGGATTCATCCACGCTGGATTCCCCTTCGACCACCTCCCCGTCCACGGGAATGCGTTCGCCGGGCCGGACCAGGACCACATGCCCCACTTTGACCGCGGAAAGGGGAATATTTTCCTCTTTTCCGTCCAGCAGAACGGCAGCCGTCTTGGGTCGCAAACCCATCAGCTTCCGAATGGCGCCGCCTGTCCGGCCCTTGGTTCTGGACTCGAGCATTTTCCCCAGCTTGATCAAGGTAATGATGACGGCGGAGGTTTCGAAATAGACGTGTTTTCCCAAAACCGGGTGTAATAGAAGGGCCAGGGAATAGAAGTAGGCCACGGACGATCCCATGGCCACCAGGACATCCATGTTGGCGCTGCCGTTTTTGAGGCTCTTGAAGCCCCCCACATAATAATCCCACCCAGTGTAGAACTGCACCGGGGTCGCCAGCGCCAGAAAGAGCCAATTGACCCAGGCCCCGTGACTCCACGGTCCCAGAAGCCCGAAATCCCGACCCATGCTGAGGATAAAAAGGGGTGCCGTAAAGAGAACTCCCACCAGAAACTTTCGCGTCTGTTGTTCTATTTCCGCATTTCTGGCCTTTAACTCCGCGTCCTCTTCATCGGCATCATCCGGGCGTATTGCCCCGTAACCGGCGTCTTGAATGGCAGCGATCATCTCCTCGACGCCGGTAAGAGTGGGGACATAGGTAACGGTGGCCTGTTCGGTGGCAAAATTGACATGGGCGTCCAGAACACCATCGACCTTCTTTTTGAGGGCCCTTTCAATGTTCATGGCGCAGTTGGCGCAGGTCATGCCGGTTACTGGGATGGTGATACTCCCTTGGGCCACACCGTAACCCGCATCATGAACGGAATCCACCAGGGCATTCAGCGGGACCCGCTCAGGATCCAACGTGACGGCCGCCTGTTCAGATGCGAAATTGACGCTTGCGTCCTCAACACCGGGCAGTTTCTTTACGGTCCGCTCCAAATTGGCCGCGCAGTTGACGCAGGTCATCCCGGTAATGGGAAGATTGAGATGGATCGGCTCGCCCATGGACGGTTAATCCGACGCCGGGTAGTTGATCTCTTTGAGGGTGGCTTTGATGTCTTTTTCCGTTGCCGGTGCTGCCCAATTGACGGTAATCTCCTTTGTGCCGGGATCACCGTCCACGGAACTGACGCCTTCGAGCCCGATGAGTTCTTTCTGAATGGCTTTCACACAATGCCCGCAGCTGATATTGGGAATAGAAAATTTGGTTGTTTCCATTTGTTAGATCCTCCATTCGGAATCGTTTGCAATCATTTGACTGTTTATATTATTAAGGCATTTTTGCTAAAATACAACCGCTATGCTACTCCCCTTTGTTTCTCAATCTGAGCCAATCCAGCATATCCTCATTGTTTTTCGACATGAACCATCGGCCGTTTGCAAAGACGCCGTAATCGGCGCCGGTCATGGCCGTGGCCAGCCGCGTTGTGTTGGCATAGAAAAGCCACTGCTCGACCCACATTTTCTCAACGGCTTCGTTAAACAGGTTGTCTTTTTGCGCCGGACCCTTGGCAAACCCTTTTTCCCAGGCGGTCAGCATCATTTTTGTGGCGGTAAGGGTCATGTCATTGGTGAACCGGATCGATTTCTCCAATCTAGCGAAGTGCCCGTCCACCCAGCTCTGGCTGTGACAGGCCAGGCATACCTGTGCCATGGTTTTCTGGCGCTTGGCCTGTTCTTTTTTGTCGATCAAATAGGACATCGCCGGCTCTCCGGTCAGTTCCGTGGGCAGCGGCAGACCCTGGCGATTCCGGATCACCGTCGTGTCCGGAGACTTGGGTGACGGATGGGCATATATCAGGCCGAACAGACGCCAGGGCAGACGATCACTCATTTCATGGGTCCGCTCCGCCAACACCTCTCCCTCCTCGGTTACGACCATGCTGATGTGGCAAACGGCACAGGTGGGCGCTGTAAAATCTTCTCCCAGGGTCCAGGGAACGGCGCCATAACGCCACTGTCCGCCAAGGGCTTTAAAAACGTTCCCGTGTTTGCTCACCTCGTAGACCTTGTAGGCAGGCACATCCGGTCCCTTGTGGCATTCGGAGCAGGTATACGGTTTGCGGGCCATTTCTATTGAAAAACCGTGCCGCGTGTGGCAGGCGGAGCACGATCCTCGGGTACCGTCGGGATTCATGCGGCCCACACCGCGGTTGGGCCAGCCGGTCAGCACCGGAAACTCCATCTCCCCGTCCGGTGTATCGAGGACCCTAAGCCCTTTCACTTCAACCTTTGTGCCGTGGCAGAAGAGACAGGCATCCGATGCCATCTGCGGGTCCGGCTTTTTCTGGACGATCTTCATTTTTTCAAATGTCTGAAGGCCGTTCGTGGCATCGGCCAGGGACCTGAAGACCGTGTTGCCCTGCAGATTTCCATAGGCGCGGCTCATGAGGTTCCGGCTGTATTGCGCCACTTCCTTGGGATGACAGGTCTCACAGTCGCCGGGTGTGACCACCACATGAACCGTATAGCCGTTGTGCTCAAAACTGTCCTTGTGTTCCTTGGGGTTCAAGGTGTGGCATTCGGCACATCCCACCACCACGTCGGCCATTTCCGAAGGCGGTTTGTCAATGGAAATCCGTCTGGACAAAGGCGCGGCTTTCAGTGCGCTGCTTGGAGTGATCCGCGCCATTCTTCCCCTCTTCCAATCGGAAACGATCCCCGGTGTTGAATAGATGTGACAGCCGATGCAGGTTTCACTGTCGTCGCTCAGCGGTGGAGAGGCTGCCACAATAGATGTATGAAAAGCCAAAAGACCCACCAGAAGGACAAATCTCAATTGAGCGGCCTTCCGTCTCAGATTCTTCAAATCCCACGCCATTTCGATTCTCCTCCTGAGTTTTCATCCATAAATGGCCTTTTTCAGGACCGGACAAACGCGTCCAAAACCGCCTCCGGCTGTGCGCCCTCTATCATTGAATCATTCATGACGAAGGTGGGGACTGCCCGGATCCCCATTTGCCGTGAGAGTTCCCAATCCGCATCCACCTGTTGTCTGAACCGTCGCTCCGTGAGCACCAATTCCGCTTCCTTCGAATCCAGACCCACCGATTTTGACACCGCCATCAAAATCCCTCTATCGCCGATGTTGCGGCCATGGGCGAAATAGGTCTGAAATACTACATCGTTATAAGCCTTTATTTTTCCTTCACTTTCAGCCCACTTTCCCAGTTCCTGTGCGAGCCGGCTGTTATAGGTCATGGTCCGCTCACCAAAAGGGAGGTTTTCGGCCGCAGCGGCTTCCCGAAGACGCACCATCATGCCGGCAACATCCACCATTCGCCCTCTGAAAAGGGCCTCCAGGGTCTGCCCTTCCTGGGGTGTGTCGGGGTGAAGGGGAAAAGCCCGCCACTTTATGGAAAGTCCATGTCTTTGTTTCAACCGTTCAACACGTCCAGTGATGAAATAGCACCAGGGTCAGACGTAATCTGAAAAAATCTCAAGTACGGCGTTGGATTTCATGGCATTCTCTTTCTGATTGAAGGTATTCCCCTCCGCGACTTCAGCATATCGAATCCAAATGGGAAAGAAAATAGAAAAGTCCCAAAAACCGGGCATCCCTACAACAGACGATAGACGGTAATCGGTTTGCTGTACCCTTTCACCTGCTGAGGCGACTGTTCTTCCATCTCGGGGAGAATTGTCAAACGGCCCACCGTCTCTTCACTCACGAGAATGTCACACCCCATACTTCGGGTCAATGCCTCAATACGGGCCGCCACGTTTACCGTATTGCCGATGAGGCTGTAGGCGGATTGGTCCTCGCTGCCAGAGTTTCCCGCCAGCACACTGCCGGAATGAATTCCGATGCCGTGGGAAAAGGGCACCTTTCCCGCCCCGGTACGCTCACGGTTCAACGCTTCCAGCGCTTTTCGCATGGCCAGGGCCGCCGTTACCGCCGCATCCGCGTGGTTCTCAAAATAGATCGGAACACCGAAAACCGCCTCGATCTCGTCGCCTGCAAACTGAATCACCAGCCCCCGGTTTGAACGGATGGCCTGCTGCATGCGGGTAAAATAGCTCCGCATGGACCGCATGACCTCTTCCGGGGGATTGTTTTCAACAAATGGGGTGAAGTTCTCGAGATCCGCAAACATCACCGTGCCGTCCCGCCGCTCCCCCAAAAGGGGAATGCGGCCGGAAAGGATTTCATCCCGAATCTCGGGGGTCACATACTGACCGAATGCGTTTCTGAGGGTCTCCCTTTCAGCCAGTCCACGAATCATTGCATTGCCGGAATCTCCCAGAATACCGATTTCATCGTTACTGACCACCTTGATGCGAGTGCCGTAGTCTCCCTCCCGAATGCGCTTATTCACCGCCAGCATGTTTTCAAGGGGTGCCACGATGGAGCGCACAACCAGACGGTTCAGAACCCCGGCGCTGGCCAAGAAGAAACCGCTCAGAACCACCGTAAATATAATGATCCTGAGACCGTATTCTTTGGCGGGCATGGATCCGGGGGCCAGTTCCCACTGTACCGTTATCAGGGTGACCATCAGAATCAACAGGGGAAGGAGCGATCCCATGCCGTAGAAGATCCAGATACGCCGTCCGATGATGAGCTTCTGAGCCCCTTTTAACCCCGTCAGACGTCCTTCGGGAAAAAGGAGGGGGACCAGGCCTTTTCGGCAGAAATCTTCGATGCGATAGAAAGCGACTGACGAGGTAATGAAACCGACCATGCTGCTCCGAATGGAAAAAACCACCGCCGTGCGGATATCCATGAACTCCGTAACGTATAAGACAGCGAAAATACAGGGCGGCAGTATCATCCACAAGCCTGCAAGGATCCCCACGAAGAAAAACGGCAGGTTGATAATCCGACGACGGGCCTGTTCCAGGACAAGCGGTTCCACCGGGAGTGCATTCTTCATCCGCCCAAGGCAGCTTGAAACGGGTCTCAAAAGTCCACGCATGATAAACATGCAAGGCGTAGCGATGCCGAGAATGATGAGAAAAAATCCGATGAGCCGTTTGGCCACAAAAGGGCCATGAGACGTCTCCGCCACGGCCCTGAACTCGGCGAATCGGTCAAAAATGAAGTCCGTGGGTGTGGCCAGATTCAGCGCGAAGACGATGGTTACACCGATGGCCATTGCCTGTATGCTGATCACGTACAGGCCGGTAAGCGTCACGTCAGAGGCATTGACTTTTTCCGTTTCACCCGCCTGCTTTTTTTCCATGAAACCCCTAAATGTTTATTAACCCCACTGGAAGAGAAAGTGCATTATGCCATTCTCAACGGGAAAATAAAAGTTAGATCTCCATGACCTTGTGTTCTTAAACCATTGGTGATATTTGTGGATCTTGAAAACCGTGAGGAGGAGGTTTCCGTGGAAAGGGGAATTCGAGCATTCAAATTCAGGGTTATTGCGATTTTCATTGCCCTCTCGTTTGTCGTTGGCTGGGGGGGCGCCTGCAAGTCTTTCGCTGCTGAACCGGATCAACGGTTGTGCTCTTGGCGGGGAGAGGTTCGGGGTATATTGCTTGACTACATCGACACTGTTACTTTCCCCGGATCGACGGATTTCATTCCCCCAAAGGATCGCATCGCCGTCTTTGATTTGGACGGCACCCTCATGAGTGAAAAACCGCTTCCCTATGTCTTTGACGCCACCATCCGATACCTGCTGGAGAATCAAGATGAGCTCTCTAAAAAAGGGCCCGTGTACGAAGCCCTCTGTGAAGCGGCACAACGGCAGGATACGGCCTACTTCCGTAAACACATTGAACAACTCTCTGTTCTCCCATTCAGAGGAAAGAGCTACGCCTTTTATCGGAAATGGTGCCTCAATGTGTTTGAAACTGAGATCAATCCCCTCAAGAACCGGCCGCAGAAGGATCTCATCTTCAAGCCCATGATAGAACTCATCGATTTGCTCCATGACCGGGGTTTCCAGGTCTATGTGGTGTCGGGCTCCATGCAGTTTGCCATCATGGCGATTTCAGAAAAATACCTGCACGTGGATGAAAGCCGATGCATCGGTTCCATGGTGAAGGCCCGGGCCAAAAAGGAAGGGAAAAGAACTGTTTTTCTGAGGGAAGGCTTTGAACCGCCCGCCAATGTCAACAGCGGAAAGGTCGTGCGGATCATGATGCGCACAGGACAGCCGCCGGTCCTCGCCTTTGGGAATTCTTCGGGGGACAACTGGATGCTCGATTTCACCGCATCATCACCCTATCGCCATCTGGCTTTCGTCATCGACCATGATGACCCGAGGGAATTCGTCTATCGCCATCCGGCCCTTCTGAAAGAGGCGCGTGGAAAAGGCTGGGTCGTTGTCAGCATGAAAAAGAATTTTGCAACCGTCTACGGAGATTAGCCAAACGGCGAAAAAAGAAGCCCCCGGCGTAAAACGCCGAGGGCCCATTGACGCTGGGTTGCTGTTCTTTCGCGTCAGTTAGTACCTCCGTTCATCATGTTCCACACCCCTTTGATTCTGGATGGCCTGTCCGCCAAGATGGGCAGTTGCTTATCCGGAATAGGATTGGCGATTTGAAATTTCCTGGCATTCCATATACCCTTTGCGCGACTGGCACGCTCTGCGAGCATGGGTGTGAAGGACGGATTGGGTTGCGCCTTGAAATGGCTCCTGGTCATATCCCGTGTATCTGCCATTCCTTGAATCCGGGCATACGGTTGGGTGGAGATATCGCCCATGCCTGTCAACGATACCACCTCTATGGCCAGAAACGGTACCACGTAGACGAGCAGGAAAACCACGAGCAGGATTTTCCCGAACTGTTTGTTGGTATCATATACCTGGAGATAGATACGGCCGATGGATTCTGCCATGTGAAACACCCCCTTTCCTGCAAAGGGTTACTGAAGGTAAGGCCGCCGACCAGCAGGAGACGGCGGCCGCCGCTCCCGCCAACCCGGTATCCCCTGTGAGAAAGAGACCGGTTTTGCAGGTAATTGTTAGTATAACTCCAAAGCCTACGTCAATGCAAGTAAGAATAATCGCGATCTTCCTATTGGCACCTTCACCTATTGGCCGGGCTGCGTGGGGTGTCTGCGTTGGCTTGCTTTCGGGTTATTTCTCTGTTCATTGGATCAACCGGTCGCGTCTTGAATTGGTGTCATTTCCCTTTTCTCTCTTCCCTTTTCCTGATCGCCATAATGGCTTCCGCCGACGCCTCCAAAGTTTCATGGTCGTAAGGGCCCGAAAGAACATCCTCAAGACAGGAGACGGTATCCCGTGTGCCAACCATCCCCAGAACATGCACCGCATCCCCACGGACCTGCTCGCTCAGTTGTTGGAACCTTTCCCAGAGCGGTTCCACGATCTTCGCCGCAAGTTCCCCATCCTGTTGGGACATCTCTTCCGCCACCACCATGGCACCCAGTCGAACCGGCCATTTCTCGTGAACCAGCAACTCTATGAAAGCCGGGAAGATCTTTCCCTCCGCCATCATCATTTGGGCCACCAGATCCGCTCTGCCGTCTCCCAGCAGACTCTCCATGGAATCGGCACTCAGTTGCGAGGGATCCTGCTTCAGCATGACGCTCACGATCTCGTCCACGGGCGTTAACCCGGTCCATTGCATGTGGTCGTTCAAAACAAGGGTGGGGGCTGATTTGATGCCGTACGGCTCGCCCATTTCAGGAAACAGGAGGCCGTCGATAACGGTGAAGGTGACAAGCCGGCTGGTGATTGCCATGGGCATCAGATCCCGCACCATTTTCGGGCAGTGAACGCATTGGGAAGCGATGAACAATCGAAGGAAAGAAGGCGTTTTCAGACTTTCAAGAGGGCTTCCGATCTCATCAAGCCCAAAACCTGTCGTTCCGACCTTGGAAGCGGCAAGGGCATCCAGAAACGGTTTCAGTTCGGGTCCTTGGGGGATTGCGTGGTAGCTGATGCTTCTATGGATTTCAATGGAAGGGGCGGCTTCATCGTCGTCTGCTTTCTTGAAACTCACCCGAACGTTGGGTGACAGTTGCGACAGCTTTTCGCAGAAAGCTTCCATCATCTCCGTTCTGGGGTCCTTTGAAACGTTGCAGGTAATGGCAATTCCCTTTTTACCGCCGCCGTCCCACTCTCCAATCATCTTTTCATCTTCCGGCGTCATCGTCGTAGCCATAGCCTCTCCTGAGGTTTAATGGTTTCCACAACAATCGCCCCCACACTCCCCCACCATGCCGGCCATGGCACGGACCACCTCCCTTTGATCGGCCGGCACAATGCGCTTTATGATAACCTGCATGAAAAAGCGGTCCAAGGTTCGCGCCTTGTCGGGCAGCGGCACCGCAAGGCGGCCGAACATCTCTTCGATGCGCCAGCCCGCAATTTCCAGTTCTACGGTCTGTCCCTCCTCCTTTTCAAGGAGGGCGTATTCAAAAGGGGTGAATCCCGCCACATCAACCCCGGCCACCCACTGGAAGGTGACCGGCTCGGGTGTCAAATCCATTTCCTCTTTTTGGGCACCCGCCTCAAAGACGACCGTCACTTTTTTGAGCCCCTCTACTTTTCCGTCTGCCCCTGCTGTTCCATTTACTTGACCCATAATCGTCATTTTCCTTTCAAATTCTCATCATAATAAGCTGGCACCGGGGATCAGGAAACGGTATGATCGAGAAAAATCCGAACAAGGAGGCAAAAATGACCGGAAATCTCGTATGGATCGACCTTGAGATGACGGGTCTGGATCCCGAAACCCACGTCATCGTCGAAATTGCATCCATTGTCACCGACAACCAGCTCAACGTGGTGGCCGAAGGGCCGGATATTGTGATCCACCAGCCCGATGCCGTGCTTGCCCAAATGGATGCCTGGAGTCTCGAGCATCACCAGGCTTCCGGCCTGCTGGACCGTATCAAAAAATCTGCCCGGAGCACCACCCAGGCCGAAAAGGAAACCCTCTCTTTCATTTCCCGGTTCTGCAAAGAGGGCGCATCCCCACTGTGCGGCAATTCCATCTGCCAGGACCGTCGTTTTCTGGCGAAACACATGCCCACTTTGGAGAGGTTCTTTCATTACCGGAACATCGACGTCAGTTCTGTAAAAGAGCTGGTGAAGAGATGGTATCCCGAACTTCCGCCCTTTGAAAAGCAGAAGGACCACCTGGCACTAAACGACATCAGGGAATCCATCGGGGAAATGATCCATTACCGGAAACAGGTTTTTATTTCCCCATAGGCGTCAATAGAGGGCCAACGCCTGAACGGTCCCATTTCCGAACTCCGCCATGCTCTCGGTGGCAATCTTGAGCCCCTCTTCCAGGACCGATGAGGGCACACCGGGAATGCCGTATGCGTAGAATAGAACATTTTCTGTGTGTTCGGAAACTCTCGTCTTTTCATCGGCCCCCTGGCACAAAACACAGACAATCTCTTTTTCGTCTCTCAATACGATTTCATTTTCCCTGGTGTGCATCTCCCGCCCGCCCATGCCGGCGCACAATTCCCCGTCACCTGCCACATCCAGGGTCAATCCCCCGTCGAACCGGTCATAATCGGTCACGGCCACCAGAATGCCGGCGCACATCTCCGCCATGAAATGGGCATCCACCATGAGATTGTATCTGGGAAACCCACTGTTGACGGTCCGTTTGAGATGCCCCGGCAAGGGGCAGGCAAACCCGAATTGGGCGAAAAAAGCCTCATAGGCATTGATCCGATCGGTAACCTCGGCCAAAGTGGAACGCTTTCGCATTTTCCTTAAGCGCTTTCGTTTGTATGCATCAAATCCTTCCGGATTTTCCGGATTCCTGCATCCGGTGATCAGGGTAAGCCCGAAAGGAACGCCTGGATAACGGGCTTCATAGCTTTCAGATTTCACAAATTCAACGGAGCTTCCCATATTCATATGGCTCTCTCCTCCCTAATTTAAATATCACTCCGTCCATATCTATCACAGGAAAAGACATTTGCGCAATATTGGGTGTTCCTTTTATACCCAAAAAAACACTTGACAGACCTGGCCAAGGGAACTATATTCCCAAAATTGCATACAGGAGACATGATGAAAAAGTTTACCGAAGTCATGAAAGCCCTGTCCGATCCCAACAGGGTGAAAATCGTCAAGATGCTGCAGTATCGCTCCATGTGTGTTTGTGAACTGCGAGAATTGCTACAGGTTTCCCAACCTACCGTGAGCAAGCACCTGAAGATACTGGAAAGGGCCGGACTGGTCAACAGCAGAAAGGATGGGCTCTGGGTCGATTACTTCCTGGCTGACGGCAGCGACAGCCCCTACGCCGGCTCACTTCTGGGGAACCTTCGGCACTGGTTGGAGAAGGACGAAGAGGTCTCTTTTTTGACCGATCGCATACCCTTTATCAACCGGGAAGAGATCTGCAAACGGTAGGGGATTTTTTTTTAACGATATAATATTACCAAATAGCTATATACGCATAAGATGAGGGTTCCGCCGCCTCGATTCAAGGAGAGACAAACCAATGAAAGAAAGATGGAAGCTGCTCACGATCATATTGGTTTTCGCAGCTGCATACTATATCCCCTGGGCCAGCCCCGTGATTCGACAATCCGGTCTAGAAGCGTTTCTGATGCTGCAGGAATATGCCAGGGACCATGTACTCACCTGTCTTATCCCGGCCTTTTTCATTGCCGGCGCCATTTCGGTATTCGTCAGCCAGGCGTCAGTCCTCAAGTACTTCGGCGCAACCGCCAAAAAAATCTTGTCCTATTCTGTGGCCTCCGTATCGGGAACGGTTCTGGCCGTCTGCTCCTGCACGGTTCTGCCCCTCTTCGCGGGCATCTACACACGGGGAGCCGGCATCGGTCCCGCAACCGCTTTTCTCTACTCGGGGCCCGCCATCAATGTACTGGCCATCGTCTTGACAGCCAGGATCCTGGGTTGGCAGCTCGGCCTTGCCCGCGCCATCGGCGCGGTGGTTTTTGCCGTCATCACCGGTCTTCTGATGGCCTTTATCTTTCGGAAGGATGATGCCGCCAGAGCCCAGGGGGAAATTTTCCTACCCGAAGATGAGGGGAACGGCCGGACACTTCTGCAGGACGCCATGTTCATGTTGACCATGGTGCTGATTCTCATTTTTGCGGCCTTTGCCAAACCGGAAGAAAATGCCACAGGAATCTGGCCCGCCATATTTGCTGCCAAATGGTATATTACCGCAGGTCTGTTGATCCTTTTGGGATTCATGCTCAAAAACTGGTTCGAAAAAATGGAGCGGGTCACCTGGGTCCAGTCCACATGGGGTTTCATGAAACAGATTTTTCCCCTGTTGGGCGCCGGTGTTCTCGTTGCCGGGTTCATGCTGGGAAGGCCGGGGCATCCGGCGCTTATCCCCGAGCAGTATATCGAGCATCTTGTGGGCGGAAATTCCATTTGGGCCAACCTCTTTGCATCGGTTTCGGGGGCTCTCATGTATTTTGCCACCCTGACGGAGGTCCCCATCCTTCAAGGACTTCTGGGAGCGGGAATGGGCAAGGGTCCCGCACTCAGTCTCATGCTGGCGGGACCGGCCCTGTCCCTGCCCAACATGCTGGTGATCGGCGGGGTCATGGGAGCCAAGAAGACAGCGGTTTTCTGCATCATCATTGTGATTCTGAGCACCATTGCAGGTACGATCTATGGTGCAATTGTCGGTTAATCCCTTAACAATTGGGTTTCGGGTTCTTATAATGAGAGACCGGAAGGCTGGAGATGACAAAAAAAGATGTTGTTCAGATCAGGGTAGACGGTTATACGGTCGGTATCATGGGGCTGGAGGCCGCCATGTCGGAGATGGCCGCGGCGGCTGCTGAAATGAGCGAACAGGAGGCTGCCGATGAACTTGTAAATAGGCTCTCGAAAAAAAACTACATCCCCGACAAAGTCAAGGATTCCTACAAAAAGGCGTTTCTGCGGGAATTCAGAAAACACCTGGGTGAGCCCTTTGAGGAAGCGGTTTTTTTAGGCATCGACATTAAAGTGCTTGGGCCGGGATGCCCCCAGTGCGATGCACTGGAACAGGAACTGATGGCCGTGGTTTCGGAAATGAGAATAACCGCCAACATTGAGCATGTCAGGAATATCAAGGAAATCGGCCGCTATGGTGTTATGGGAACACCGGCTCTTGTCATCAACGGCCGGGTCAAGTCAGTGGGAAAGATCCCTTCTCGGGCCAAATTGATTCAGTGGCTGGAGGAGGCTGATACCAAAGAGGCATAACCGTATATAAGAGAAAGGAGACACGGAATGGAGATTAAGGTTCTGGGACCGGGATGTCCCAAATGTGAAGAGGCGGAAAAGCTGGTCAGGGATACCATTGCCGAATCGGGAAAGGAGGTTTCCGTAACCAAAGTCAAAGATATCACGGAGATTGCCAAGCACGGCGTTTTCATGACCCCGGCCATTGTGGTGGACGGGGAGGTAAAATCCGTTGGCAAGATTCCCTCAAAAGAGGACATCAAGGGATGGATTGGCTAGCAGCAATCAAGCCCGCAAGAGCCCTTGAAAGGTGGTCTGTGCCATGAACGGAAAACCAAAGAAGTGGATCTCCCTTTTGCTGATCATGTTTTTCGCCGGCATGATGGCCCACGGTTGTTCCTCCGATGAACCACAGGCCTCTCATCCGCAATCCACAGGCGGTGACGTTCCGGTGAGTGGAATGGTAACCATGGTGGATCTCGGCTCGGACACCTGCATCCCCTGCAAAATGATGGCACCCATCATTACCAAACTTGAAAAAGCCTATCAGGGAAAAGCGGCCATCGTATTCATCGATGTGGGAAAAGATAAGGATCAGGCAACGCGATTGGGCATTCGCGCCATACCCACCCAGATCTTTTACGACAAGAACGGCAGGGAAGTCCACCGTCACACCGGCTTCATGGGCGAAGCGGATATCGTGGCGCAGTTAAAAAGAATGGGCGTCAATTAACCGGCTCAAAACCAAGCCGGAACAAAAGGATATAAGTTGTGCTGGAAACGATCTTCCTGACGGTTAACAACTGGATTGCCGGAAGCAGCGCCATTGCGGCGGCGGGCGCCTTTCTTTGGGGTGTCATGAGCGTCCTTTTCAGCCCCTGTCATCTGGCATCCATCCCTTTGATCGTGGGTTATGTGGGAGGACAACAAGAGGTTTTAAGACCAAAGCGGGCTGCGTCCTATGCCATTCTGTTCACGCTCGGCCTGTTCATCACCATTGCCCTCATCGGCATCATCTGCCTGCTGCTGGGCAGAATGCTGGGAGACGTGGGGAATTACTGGCAGATCCCGGTGGGACTTGTCCTGATCTGGGCGGCGCTGGGCATGTTCGGTTTGGAGAGATTTGCTGTCTCCGGGAACCTTCTCTCCCGGGTGAAGCTTCGGGGCTTGACCGGCGCTTTTTTGCTGGGCCTGGGTTACGGGATCCTCTCGGGCTCCTGCACATTCGGATTCATCGCGCCCATCCTGGCAATTGTCACGGTTCAGGAGCAAACGGCCGGGGGAATCGTGATGATACTGCTTTTCGCGGTGGGGCATTCTCTTCCCATCGTGGCTGCCGGCAGTTCCGCGGCCGCGGTGAGGCGCATCCTGGAAAACAGCCGTTGGCAGGAAGCCGGCAACTGGTTTCGAAAAGGGGCCGGCGCCCTTGTGGGTGTTTTGGGGCTCTATTTTGTCATCAACCCGTTTTTTGTAATTTAGAATCATTCTTTGGAGGTAAACACCATGTCAGACGCAAGACTTTTAGCGGAATGGTTTCCGGAGTTCGCAGAACATCTGGACAAAATGGACGAAACCTACAAACAGATGCGGACCATTGATGAAAAGACCTACCAATTCATCTGCTTCGCATTGGCCATCAAGGCCCGCTCAAAACCCTGCCTCTTGAAACACTTCATGGGCGCACTTGAAGCCGGAGCCACGGTCAAGGAGCTGGCCTATATCATGGCATTGACCTTCCGGGAGGCCGCAGGCGGAGACGATTGCTGGACCCACGATGCCCTGGGCGACTACAAGGCACTTATCGCGGAAGGGCTCAAAAGCTCCGATTGTTGTAAGCGTTAAAAGAAATCAGTGACCCTTCCCTTTCAGGATCTTGTGTCACTCATCAATGTGGGGTTCAGGCCCTTTTTCCAGAAAAGCGGCCACCACGGTGGCCGCTTTTTCAGCGGTCAGTTCCTGAAATACTTCCACCTCATTCGGGAAAAAGGGACTTACCGCTCACGTGCCGTAGGTCAAACGAATTTGTCATTCCAGAGTTCCGTTAGGAATTCCTGCCATGGCAACGCCAGAATCTGATCTTTGTGGCTGCTTATGGGATCCTGGCTTACGAGAACGAAGTTGCGAAATACGCCTTCTTCTTTCAAATAGTTCAATCCCTTATAATCATTTCTGCTGATCCTTTGGGTGGCCTTGACCTCAATGGCTGTTTTTTCGCCGATCAGAAAATCCACCTCATGCCCGTTTTTCGACCTCCAGTACTGCAGAGGAAGCTTCTTCCTGGTGTAGCTCAGATAGGCCCTCAATTCCATACAAATGAATTGTTCAAAACTCTTTCCATATAGATTTGAATTACGGTCCAGCGTCTCGGTGCCGGAGAGCATGTGTGTCACACCCGGATCAAAGAAATAGAACTTTCCGGTTCTGATGGCTTTTCGTTTCCTGGAGCGGGTCCAGGCGGGCAGAAGGAATCCAATGAGCGTGTCTTCAAGAAGACGAACATATTCAGTGACCGTTGAAGGCGGAACCTGACAATCGTTTGCGATTTTGGTGAAATTGATCATTTCTCCGTTGGCCAGGGCAATGGCCTGCAGAAAACGAGAAAAGGGTGGGAGGCGCCTTATCAACCCCTCAGCCATGATTTCTTCTTTCAGGTAGGTGTTGACGTAAGCGTCCAGGACCTCCTCCGGGTAACCGCTCAAATAGACAGCCGGGAGGCCCCCATAGCGCAGATAACGGTCAAGCTCGAAATTCTCCAGTTCCTTGCAGATGAACGGAAACATTCTTGCCTCCCAGACGCGTCCGGCCAGGAGGTTTGCCTTTCCTCTTCTCAGTTTTCGTTCACTTGAGCCGGTCAAGAGGAAAGTGATGCCCTGTTCTTCGATTAGCCTGTGGACTTCGTTCAGAAGTTCAGGGATGCGCTGTATTTCGTCAATAATGACAGTTTTTCCAGGATTTGCCGCGATCAGAGATTCGAGTTCATGTGGAGCGCTGCTAAGTCTCAAGAAATTGCGTGAATCCAGAAGGTCGATAATGTTGGCTTTGTTGGCGAATTCCCTTCGAATAAGGGTCGTCTTTCCGGTAGTCCTGGGGCCAAAGAGGAAGAAAGAGTTCACGGCCAGTAACGGGGCCAATTGTAGCTGACGCTCTATTTCCATACGGCATCTCTATCGTGAATTATCTGGATAATTCGCACTTTATCCGCTTTTCATATGAATTGCAAAGAAAAAGAGTTCATACTCATTGGCAAACTGTCCGGATGGTCCCTCCTGTAGTTCCCTCCGATCACAACGGGCCATGCCCTATTGCCCGGACATCACTGCCGGGCGTCACTTTCGGAAGTAAGATCATCAACAAAAGAAAGGTTTTCTACGTGGAGTTTCTCCTGAGCGAGGCACAATTGGGGGATGATACGCCCGTGTTCCCCATTGTGGACCAGGGAGGCGTGGCACTGCCAACCGCCATTCCCACCCTGAATGAATGGGGAATCCTTGTCTTGTTTCTGGTCTCGGTCGGAATCGCACTTGCCGCCATTCGTAGACGAAAGGCGGGACACTGAAATCCAGCCAAAGATATTTAACGTTATTAACAACGAATATCGAATATCGAACAAGGAATGTCGAGTTTTGAAGGTTTGCTTCGACATTCATGATTCCAATCAATTACAAATCAGAGAGATACGCTATCAGTTTCTATGCGTAGGAATCCAAGAAACGCCAATTTGCGGTGCAACGTTCGGGGCTTAATCGTGGCTTTGCCGGAGTTCTACAGATTTTTCCAGGGGGTCGTTTGTTTCCATTTGCACTCCGACCCGCAACGCGGTAAATCATGGAAGTCATATATGACCCAAACTCGAAGGCGCAAGATATGGTAGGCCAACCCTATGGCGTCTGAACACAAGACTTCCGGGGGAATGCAAATGTTATTGTAACCTTTTCCCGTTTACCGGTGTATATGTGTTTATTTCAAGAGCGTGTTGACATTTGAAAGTGCTGAGGAGATTGAATGATGAAGATGATACTGAATTTCTTTGCGGGCCTTTTTTTACTCTTTTTTTTCGTTCCGGGCATTGATGGCGCATTGGCTGCCGACGGAACCCTGAAGTGGAAGTTTGATACGGGAGGGAAGGTAACGACATCCCCCGCCATCGGTGCCGACGGCACCATCTATGTGAATTCCGCTGGCAACCTCTATGCCCTGAATCCGGACGGCACACAGAAATGGGTTTACGAAAGGGGTGCTTCTTACGATTCTTCTCCTGCCATCGGTGCCGACGGCACCATTTATGTGGGCCTACAGGATGAAAAAGTGTTCAATCCCAATCTCTGCGCCGTAAATCCAGACGGGTCCAAGAAATGGGACTTGTCTTTTCCGAGTGATTCCATCGGCTCCCCCGCCATCGGTGCGGACGGGACCATCTATGTGACAGTCGGGGAAGAAGGCGCACTCCAGGCCGTAAACCCCGATGGAAGCAAACAGGAATGGTTTTTCTACTGCTCTGAACCCTCTCCCGCATTGGCCAGTGACGGCACCATCTATATCCCCGGAGAAACCGGTCTGTATGCCCTAAATCCTGGCGGCACGCAAAAATGGGTTAATGACACCATCACCACGAAATCCGCTCCCGCCATCGGTGCGGACGGGACCATCTATGTGATGTCGCCGCTCTATTTGTACGCCATAGATCCGAACGGCCAGGAAAAATGGACCTTTACGATCTTTGGAGGTACCTCAACGGTCATCGGCTCAGATGGCACGATTTTCTTCGCTGCTGACAAAGTCTATGCGGTAAACCCTGATGGCGCACAGAAATGGGCCTTTAATTTTGGGGGACTTGACCTATATGTATTGCCCGCCGTTGGTGCGGACGGGACCGTTTATGTGGGTTCTACTGACCATAATATCTACGCCATAAATCCGGATGGGACTCGGAAGTGGAATTTTCCTACAGGGGATGAAGTGCACTCTTCGCCGGCCATCGGTCCCGACGGCACGGTCTATGTGGGATCCAACGACCACTATCTATACGCCATAAGCGGGAGTTCCGGGGGATTGGCGCATAGTGGTTGGCCCATGTTTCACCGGGATCTCAGGCATACCGCATCAAACGCCACCCCACCCCTGCCGGACATTAAAGCAAATGGCAAAGACGGCGCCATCTCCGTTTCCCCAGGTACCGCCGTTGCCGTAACCGTATCCCTGAATGCGGGGTCTTTTGCCGGTCAGGTTGCCGATTTCTGGGTGGTTGCAAAAACGCCTTCCAATACCTGGCATCATTTGGACTTAGACACGCTACGAATGGTCTCAGGCCTTGCACCGACCCATCAGGATGCGTTGTTCAACCTTGGAGAAACACATCTCTTACATACTTCCGACCTGTCGGCGGGCAGTCATATTTTCTATTTCGGGGTTGACTTGAAGATGAATGGCACCGTCGATATGGATTCCGTATATCATGATAGTGTCAATGTTATCGTACAACCCCGGGAATGATGTCCACGGATTTTCATAACCCCGGTTGCATCAGGGAATGTCATTTTGAAATGGACACAGGTCCCATTTAGCCCACCTAAATTCAGCCTGCCCGATGATCTCCCAATATTTACTTGGTAACCCATTTAATTTTCGATATAATGCAACTGGCCGGAAAACAAAGGGTTCCTAACAGCAAAGGGGTCAGTCATGTCCAGAAGGCCGAGCCGGGAAGAATTGGAAAATCGGATTCGGGAGTTGGAGGGTACTGAAATTGCGCTGAAGCGGGTCAAAAAGGCCCTGCGCAAGAGCGAGCGCGACCTGACGGCATTCCAAAAACTCGCTCACGCCGGCAGTTGGGACTGGAATGTTATTACGGGAGAAGTCGAGTGGTCGGATGAGGTTTACACCATTTTCGGTGTTGATCCCCTGGATTTCAAGCCCCGGATAGATTCCGTCATGAGCCGTTTTCACCCCGAAGATCAATTGCGGCACGAAGAACTGATCGCCCGGTTGGTTGAAAACAGAGAATCCTATTCTTTTGAGGCGCGCATTCTGCTGCCGGACCAAACGGTCCGGGAAGTTCTGTCCACCGCCCAAGGGCAATTCCACAAAGAGGGAAAATTAACGCGAATCATCGGCATCGTGCAAGACATCACCGATCGGAAGCGCGTTGAAAACGCCTTAAAAGAGAATCGGAATTTCATAGACAAGATCATCAATACCGCGCCCAATCTGGTGTATATCTACGATATGGTTGAGAAGCGCAATGTGTTCTCAAATGACGGTATCAAAAGACTTCTCGGCTTCAGCGCGAGGGATATACAGCAAATGGGTGAACATTTGTTCCCCACCCTTGTGCATCCCGATGACGCCCGTAAGGTGGCGGCCCACCACGCGCTTCTCAAAAAATCCGGAGACGGAGAGATCTTTGAGATTGATTACCGCATTCGGAACCATGCTGGCGAGTACCGCATTTTGAGAAGCTGGGATACGGTCTTCAAAAGGCACGATGACGGATCGGCCAAGCAGATCATCGGCCTGGCTGCGGATGTCACGAAACAGATACGGGCCGTTCAGGCGCTCAAAGAGAGTGAAGAGCAGTATCGCCTGATCTTTGAAAGCGCGGATGTAATGGTCTCCGTATATGACCGTAATGGGATTTGCCAACTCATGAACCGTAAGGTTGCCGCGCTATTCGGCGGCGATCCCTCCGATTTCATGGGCAGATCCTTTGAAGAATTGCATCCCGACAGGGGCAAGGAGTACACCAGGCGGGT
Source organism: Thermodesulfobacteriota bacterium (assembly GCA_028278625.1). The sequence goes on along the minus strand of JANQDY010000087.1, from coordinate 11,520 downwards.
GCGTGAGGTCATCGACTCAGCTATCTCGCGGGATTTTGAAGATGAGGTGGCGTTCCCCGAAGGCAATCACTGGCTCCTCAGCAAAGTCCATCCGGTCAGGGATGTTCACGGCACAATCACCACCGCCCAGATCGTATCCCAAGACATCACCGATCGAAAACGTGCGGAAAAGAAGTTGCGTGAAAGTGAAAGAAGGCTTTCTTCCCATTTGGCGGAAACACCGGTGGGCGCCATCTCCTGGAACATGGATTTTGAAGTTGTTGATTGGAACCCGGCGGCAGAGAATATCTTCGGCTACACCAGGGAGGAAGCGCTCGGGAAAAGCGGTGCCGATCTCATCGTCCCTGAAGATATAAGGGAAACCATCCTAAACGTCTTTCAGAAGTTATTGGCACAAGAAGGCGGAACCCTCAATCTCAATGAGAACATCACCAAGGATGGCAGACGCATCATTTGTGAATGGTACAATACGACGCTAGCGGAATCTGACGGCAGGGTCCTTGGCGTTGCATCATTTGTGCACGATGTCACGGAGCGGATAAAAACGGCTCGTGATTTGGAGGAAGAAAGGAATACGGCACAAAGATATCTCGATCTTGCCGGTGTCATATTCGTTGCCCTCAACAGGGAAGGGATTGTCACCCTCATTAACAGAAAAGGCTGCGAGGTCTTGGGCTATGATCACGAAGAGATCGTCGGCAAGAACTGGTTTGAGCATTTCATCCCCCAAAGGATAAGGGATGAATTAATCCCGATATCCAGACAGTTGCTCAGCGGCCATATGGATCCCGTCGAGTATCATGAAAACGAGATCCTCACCAAGGATGGGAAAGAAAGGCTGATCGCTTGGCACAACACGATCCTGAAAGATAAGAACGGCAATATCACCGGACATCTCAGTTCAGGTGAAGATATCACGGAAAAAAGGCAACTCCGGGCGGCGCTGCAACAGCGGCGGAAAATGGAAGCCATCGGCAATCTGGCCGGAGGCATCGCCCATGAGTTCAATAATGTTCTCGGTATCATATTGGGCAATGCGGAACTGGCAATGGACGACGTGCCGGACTGGAATCCGGCCAAGGAATCCTTGAGAGAAATTCGTAACGCCACCTTCAGAGCAAAGGAGGTTGTTCGTCAGATCCTCAGTTTCGCGCGCAAGACAATGACGGCCCTGAAACCTTTGGACATCAACACCACCGTGAAAGAATCGCTCAAATTGATGCGCGCCTCAATTCCAACCATGGTTGACATTCAAACAACCATCCCCGCCGAGCCGAAAATGATCCTGGGAGATCCGACGGAAATCCATCAAATCGTCATCAATCTCTGTACCAACGCCGCACATGCCATGAAAGAGAAGGGCGGGATCCTTGAGGTGGGGATTTCCAAGATCCGTCTGGACCAACGGAGGGCCGCGCACTATGAAGGGCTTAATCCCGGCGATTTTGTGAGATTGATTGTCAAAGACTCGGGCCAGGGAATGACACCGGACGTTCTGGAGAAGGCTTTTGAGCCCTATTTCACCACAAAGGAGTTTGGTGCGGGCAGTGGCATGGGACTGGCGGTTGTTTACGGAATTGTGAAGCAATGCGATGGGGCCATCAATATAGAAAGCACCGTTCATGAAGGAACTACCGTAGAGATTCTCCTTCCCAAAATCGAGGAAGAAGCACCTCCGGCAGAAAAGGCGGAAGGTGAACTGCCAAGGGGTGGCGAAAGAATTCTGGTGGTCGATGATGATCCATCCATCGTGACCATGATATGCCAAACGTTGGAACGTTTGGGCTATATTGCCACAGGCATGACCGGCAGTGTCAAAGCATTGGAGCGCTTCCGATCCAATCCCGATGAATTCGACATGGTCATCACCGATATGGCCATGCCCGGTATGCCGGGGGATCAGCTGGCCGTCGAATTGATGAAAGCGAAAAAGGGTATTCCGATCCTTCTGTGCACCGGCCACAGCGACACGGTTGATGAGAAGAGGGCCACGCAGTTGGGCATTAAGGGATTTGCCATGAAGCCTCTTGACAAGGGTAAACTGGCAAGGACCGTCAGAGATGTCCTGGACAGCCCATGAGAACCGGAGGATACCGCCGTTTGGAGGCAAAGGGTTTCAAGAGCATGCATGTGTCCGCATCATGGCCCGGGGGAAATCAAGATGAAAACAAGAAAAGGCAGGTTCACAACACTACGCGCCCATGCTTTCTTCTGGGTTGCCACGATGATCATCGCGGTTCTTTCTTTGACGTTCCCCTCCACGGGAAGGGGTTGGGAGAGCCTTTCCGAAAAAAGACCCGGCATGCCCCATGAAGCGCTCACCAAGCTCAACGGCAGACTGAAGGACCTGGAGGCTGCTCGCGAGTTCTACCAATCCATCCTGGATCAGGAAAGGAACGGTGAAGCGCTTCTGGCAAAAGTCCGCGGCACGGTCGTTGTGATCAGAAAAACAGACTTCATGAAATCCGTGGATACGGAAGTCGCATTGGGAAGAATAACGCTTCAGGACGCGAATCAACTCATAAGGGAGTTTTTTCATCGATCCAAGCTTGCATCGGAAGAAGCGGCCCTCGATTTAAAGGTGGTCAGAGAAGAAATCCTGGCCGCAAAAAGGAAAATGGGAAACACGGAAAAGGTCTCAAGGGAAAGCAATTTCTTCCATGCGGACCGGGAAACAGCCCATGACCATAGCTCCCGGTGCACGGCCCCGCGGACCATTCAGGACGTAATGGAAGACCTGGGGTTTGTTTCGCGGGACAACGAGGGCGCTTTGTGGACCAAAGGTGAAGAAAAAACCATCGGCGGAACCTACACACGTGTATTAATCATCCCATATGGGAACAAAGAAAAAGCCTTGAGCACCTTCAAGCATAAGAAGAACAACTTTATTGCATCCTATTTTGGAAAAGAGGAATTCAGTATCGGCCTCGACGAAAATACGGTTATCGGGACCCATGAATTCGGTCACTCCGGAAAAGCACACCTTGCCGCCGAGGGATCGGAGCCGGTCTCGGGCGATGCGGAAGGAATTTTCACCTGCGGCGACCTTTTGGTTCACCCCTATCATGCGGTCTACGGAAGCCAGTATATGCAGCAGAGTCCGGCTCCGGTAGAAATAAAGAAGAAGGTACGCAAGGAGGCCGATCAACTGGCACAAAAGGCCAGGCCCGTTGTCAGGGATCTGATACCGAAATTGGCGAAAGGGTTGTGCGAACTTTGCAGAAACCCCTGGGATTGCATAACGTTCAGTGCAAAATAGTCCTTAAGACGCCCCGGAAAAAGGAGCTTTTCCATGAAACGATCTCCACGCAAAAGAACCTTCCGCACCCTGATTGTCGTGCCGGTTCTTGCCTTGCTGCTGGCTTTCCCGGAAAACGCGCCGGCGGACAAAGGCTCCCATCTTATTTTTTACGGCCCCATCGGACGCTACCAAAGGACCGCAAAAAATATCCTGAACCCCAAGGTATATGACAACAAAGCCGTTTTGATTTTGGGAAGGCCCATGGACGAAAACGAAAAGCCGATCCTGGAAGCCCCCCATGTGGATATTCTGGCGGAAATAGAAAGACGCGGCAATAAAGGTGAAAAGTTCGCCACCATCGATATCATCGGTCACGGCTATTTCCAGGGGGTGCACATAACAAATACCGATCATGAAGGACCGCACCCGGAGAACAGCCGGCTGACCGCGGGAAAGGTTCGGGAGTGGGTCAAGAGACTGCGGCGTCAAGACATCGACCCCCGCGGATACTTCACGAAGGATGCCGCCATAACCATTCGCGCCTGCTTTGTAGGGAGGGGTGCCAGGAGCCTGAAGGAAAAAGAAAGGGAAGATCTGCCCCAGGCATTGTTGAAGATCCTCCCCGAAGACGGAAAAGTCATATCGGATTTCGGCAAATACTCGGATCACCCTTCGGGACTTATGGTGGGAGGCTGGGCCCGCCAACGCATCACCACCCATAAGAAAGACGAGGTTTTCGATAACAAGAACAAGGGACCCAAAAAGCCGTATCGAACGGCGTTTAAGGAGGTCAAAGCCAGAGTTGAGTGTAAGATTGAATTCGTGAAAGACAAATCCACCGCCGGACAAACCCGCTGGGAATTCGTGCGGAAGCTGGCCGAGACCGAGGGTATCGGTGTCACTTTCAGTGAAAAGCAGACATTCATCTGGGTGGACGAAAAGCTGGTGCCGGAATCACAAATGGGCGTCAGGCGCAATCAGACGTCCGGCATTCGCATCAATTGGTGCGAGAAATATTCCGAGCCCGGCCAATTGGTCTACAGGCCGAAAGAGAAAAAGGGTCTTGCGTCTAGATTTTACAACTACTTGACCTGCAGAAAGGGAACCCGGGTGGTCGCAAAATACGTCGGGGAAGACGACAACGAGCACCCGATTGAAGTGGAATGCACCTTTGTGGAACCGTAGAGTGTAAGGATGAAACCAAAACTTGCCTTCTTGCGGAAGGTTCTTGTGGCACTTATTGTCATGAATGCCTGCCCGCACCTTTCCCATTCCGCCGTCTATTATGTTTCTCCCTCGGGAAACGATGGAAATCCAGGCAATGAAGCGCAACCCTGGCGGACCATTCAGAAGGCGGCACAAACAATGGTTGCCGGTGATACGGCCATGGTGAAAGCCGGCACCTATCAGGAGCGCGTCATCCCTTCAGCCTCCGGCACGGCCGGAAAATACATCACCTATACCGCTTACCAGGATGAGGTCGTCACCATTGACGGCAGTGGAATTTCTCTGCCCGACTGGGACGCTGGTCTGTTTCACGTCTCCAGCAAAAGCTATATCAGGATCTCCGGGCTCAGGGTCTTGAATGCCGGCAAAAACATGAACAATTCCGGGATCTACGTGGAGGATTCGGATCATATTTCTATTGAAAACAATTATGTACAGAATACGGTCTCGTCGGGAATCGGCGTGTGGTCCAGCAATAATATCATCATCGACGGCAACGAAGTGACCATGGCCTGTAACGACGGCGAACAGGAATGCATTACCGTTGCGGGAACCCATACCTTTGAGATCAAGAATAACCATGTTCATCACGGCGGTCCCGGCACCTTCGGAGGCGAGGGCATCGACGCCAAAGACGGATCATACAACGGAAAGATCTACAAGAACCATGTGCACCATCTGAACCGACTGGGCATCTACGTGGAAGCATGGGACAAACACACTTACGGAATTGAGGTTTACCAAAATCGGGTTCACCATATCACCGACAATGACGGATTGGCACTGGCCTCGGAGGAAGGGGGACTGCTCGAAAAGATCACCGTCAGCAACAATATTTCATACAACAATGACTTGAGCGGGTTTTCAATTACCGACGCGGGGAGCGCCCCCACTCACCCGGTGAAGGATATAACGGTGATCAACAACACCTTTTATGATAACGGCAAGGATATTTGGGGCGGGGGTATCTCCATCGAGAACAAAGATGTGCAAAACCTCGTCATCAGAAACAACATCTGCAGCCGGAATCTCACCTATCAAATACTGGTTGAATACCCGGTTCAAAACCTTGTTGCGGATCACAATCTGATTGATGGCTACAGGGGATACGAAGGGGAGATCCGCGGCACCGACTACAAAGAAGGCAATCCCATGTTCGTAAATCCCGGAGCATCCGACTTTCATCTGCAACAGACCTCCCCGGCCATCGACACTGGGTCGGGCCTTGATGCGCCAGGCATTGACTTTGACGGAAATAAACGACCCGCGGCCAAGGGTTACGACGTGGGGGCCTACGAATTTCAATCCGCTTCATGCCCGGACTGCAGCGGGAACGGCGTTTTACTTAAGGACCTGACCTTTGTTTCCGGTTCAACGTGCGAGTGCTTCAACAATACATCCATCACCATCGGACCGGGAGTCACCGTGGAAGCAGGGGCCGCCGTTGTTTTCAAGGCCCCCAGAATCGTGATTACCCAGGACGCGCAATTTTTGAACGGCTCAACGATCGAATTGCGGCAGTGATACTGATCATACCCTTCTTCCCGAAATCCAATGGAGCACCGCCGGAATGAGAAATAGCGTCAGCAGGGTGGAGGATGCCAGACCGAAAACCACCACGATGGACAAGGGGCGCTGAACCTCCGACCCGATGCCTTTGGAAAGGAGCAGCGGCAGAAGCCCCAGGATGGTGGTGCAGGCGTTCATGAGCACCGGCCGCAACCGTCGCACCCCCCCCTTCCAGAATGGCATCGAGCGGATCTACACCCTTGAGCATCAGTTGATCAATGGTACTCACCATCACCACACCGTTTTGAACGGCAATGCCGAACAGGGCGATAAATCCCACCGCCGCCGGTACGGAAAGGTACTCGCCCATGACATACAGACCGATAATGCCGCCGGTGAGTGCCAGCGGAACATTCAGAATGATCACGCATGCGTGCCTGACCGTTCCGAAGGTCATCCAGAGCATGATGAAGACCATCAGAATCACCATGGGCACGATCACCATCAGCCGCGCCAGTGCCCGCTGCTGATTCTCAAACTGCCCGCCGTAGGCCACCGTATATCCCGGGGGCAACGCCACCTTTTGGGCAATCCGTTCTTGAATATCTTGAAAGACCCCGCCCAAATCCCTTCCCCTGACGTTTCCATAGACGATCCAGCGTCGCTGGTTGTTTTCCCGGCTGATCTGCATGGGACCCGTCACCTGACGTATCTCAGCCACCCTGGAGAGGGGGACCAGCGATCCGTCCTTGGTATGAACCAATAGTTCGCCCAAGGCTTCCGGATCTGCCCGGTAAGGCGCCTGATATCGAATGTGGATATCGAATTTCCGGGTGTTGCGGTAAATGGTGTCAACCGCTTCGCCGCCCACGGCCAGCTCCACGATTTCAAGGATCTGGCCAACGGTGACCCCGTAGCGGGCGCAGGCGGCCCGGTCCGCCACCACCTGAATCTGGGGCTGCCCCAGGGCCTGCTCGGTGTTCAGGTCCGCCAAACCAGGCACATCCTGAATCGCCTCTTTAACCTCAAAGGCTTTTTCTTTGAGCACCCCCAGATCTTCCCCAAAGACTTTGATGGCGAGCTGCGCCTTCACCCCCGAGAGGAGTTCGTCAAAGGCGTTCTGAATGGGCTGGGTGAAGTTGAGTTTCACGCCCGTAAATGCGGAGAGCTCTTTTTGCAGGGATTGAACCAACGTTTTCTTGCCTCCCGCAAAAGGCCACTCTTTCATGGGTTTCAGGGTGACGTGAATTTCAGCGTAATTGACGGGATGGGGGTGACTCCCCGCCTCCGGGCGTCCGATACGGGACACGGTTTCCGCCACCGCCTTCTGTTTCATGATCCGACGTTCCATTTTCATAATCGTTTCGGTGGCTTTTTCAAGGGAAATGGAAGGCGCCATGGTGACCCCGATCATAATGGAACCCTCCTCCAGGGTTGGAATGAACTCGGTTCCGATAAAGGGCAGCAGACAAAGACTTGACAGGAATACCAGAAGGCTCAGTATCATGACCGGATATTTCTTCCGAAGGGCCAGGGTGAGCAGGGGGCGATAGGCGCTTTTCAATATTGCCGCAAGGGGGAACTCCCTTCGATTTCCCTTCTTGAGCAGGAAAGAGGAGATGGCGGGTGCCACGAAGAGTGCGCTCAGAATGGATCCGAACAGGGCAAAGCAGATGGTAAAAGCCATGGGGGTAAACATCTTTCCTTCCACGCTTTGGAGGGAAAAAATGGGGAGAAAAACAAGGATGATAATAGCGATGGAGAAAACGATGGGCCGGTCCACTTCCCTCGCCGCTTTAACAATCGTTGCCATTCGATCCCCATGGGGCGCTTTTTCAAGGTTCAGATGGCGGTGTATGTTCTCCACCATCACGATGGCACCGTCCGCCAGCATGCCCACGCCGATGGCAATGCCGCCCAAGCTCATGAGATTGGCGGAAATACCGTAGATCCGCATGAATATGATGGAAATAAAGGCGCACACGGGAAGAGATATGGCCACAATGAATGCGGAGCGGAGGTTGCCCAAAAAAATGAGCAGGGTTCCCATGACCAGCAGGGCCCCTTGAATCAGTGCCTTTTTGATGGTCCAAGTGGCTTGATGCACCAATTCCGCCTGTTCATAATAGGCATGAAGCATAACCCCGGAAGGGAGGGATTTCTTGACCTGTTTCACTTTCCGGTAAAGATCTTCAATCACTCTGGAACTGTTTTCTCCGAAGAGCTTGAGCACTATTCCGGAGACCACTTCCTCACGGCCGTTTCGGGTTACGACGCCCCTGCGAATGGCGTTGCCGTATCCCACCTGGGCCACGTCTTCTACGCGAACGGAAACCCCATCAATTGTTTTGATGGGAATTTTCCGAATCTCCCGAATGTTGTTCAAAAGCCCGATGCCTCTCACCAGATGTTCCTCGGCCCCCAGCACAATGAACTGCCCGCCCGCATTGCGATTGTTTTCCTGAACCGCTCTTACGATATCTTCAAGACCCATGCCGTATTTCCGCAGTTCACGGGGGTCCACCCGGATCTGAAACTGAAACACATGCCCTCCCATGGAGAGGATATCCGTCACACCGGGAACCGTGCGAAGCTGCAACTTCACCAGCCAGTCATTGATTTCCCGCAAATAGGTGCCGGGGTCTTTGCCGTGGGTGTCGGTCCCTTTTTTCAGCGTCAGGTAGTAGATGAAAACCTGTCCAAGCCCCGTTGAGATGGGACCCAGATGCGGCGCTTCGTCCATGTGGGGCAGTTCGGATGAAACAGCCGAAAGCCTTTCAGCCACCAACTGCCGTGCAAAATAGATGTCCACCTGGTCTTCAAAGTAGACGTAAATCACCGCCATGCCGAAAGCTGAAGTGGACTTGATCTCCGTCACCATGGGAAGACCGTTCATGGCGGATTCGATGGGATAGGCAATAAGCCGTTCCACCTCTTCAGGGGCCATGCCGTGGGCTTCTGCAAACACGGGCACCATAATGGGCGATATGTCCGGAAAGGCTTCAACCGGCATTTTCTCGTACTCGTAAACACCGAAGACCAGAAGCCCCAAAACGGCAAGCAGTATCATTGCACGGAGTTTAAGTGCGCTTTCAACAAGTTTGTGGATCATGATTATTCCTCGCGGAGAACGGATTCCTTTTATGCCTAATGCCCGTGTCCGGCATGACTGTCCAATGCGTCGGTTACCAGGGCCGCCTTCAGTTCAAAGGCCCCTTCACTTACATAGGCATCCCCCGGAGAAAGGCCCGATATGATCTCATAATGGTTTTCATCCGATTGGCCCGTTGCCACGATCCTCTCTTCAAAACCATTCTTCACAGGCACAAAAACGACGGATTCATCATTCACATGTTGCACCGCCTCCTTTGGAACCAGCAGTGGCACGTGCTTTGTCCCGGCGGATATTTGAACCGTCACAAAAAGCCCCGGCGGCCATCTTCCCTCGGGATTGGCCAGGATGGCGCGTCCGCTGGCGGTGCGTGTCTCACTTCCCACAAGGGGACCGATGAACGTCAACACCCCTTCGGCATCGCCCGTGGGCGCCCCCCCCAGAACGCGGACGGTCATCCCTTTTCTGAGCCAGGGCAGCTGTTTCTGGTGGACGTCCATCTTCACCCAGACGGTTTTTAAATCGGCAACCCGGTACACCGGCAAGCTGCTTTCCACCATTTCTCCCAGAGTGAGGTTTTTATGGAGGACCTCACCCTTCAAGGGGGATGTGATTTCATAGCGGGTCAGGGAAGCATCCGTCCGTACGGGGAGTTCATCAATGGCATTTTTCCTGAGCCCCATGGCCATGAGCTTCTGCCTGGCGGACCGCACGTCTATCCGGGCCGCTGAAAGGGCCATTTTCGATTCCAGATAGTCGGTCTCGGGCGAAATCTTTTTTTTCCAGAGAGATGCTTCCCTTTCATAGGTTTTCTTTGCCAACCCCAACCGTTCACGGGCCGCCAGATAAAGGGCTGCGGCATCCGCCAGCTCACGGCTTTCCAGAACAGCCATCACTTCACCCTTTTCGACCCTGTCTCCCTGACGCTTCCTGATCTCTTTCACGTAGCCGGAGATGTAGGGGGTGACCATGGCCTGTGCATCGTCATTTAAAACAACCTCACCGGGCAGGGTCATTGTTGTTTCGAAATTTCCCGAATCCGCCTTGGACACCACCACACCAAGGGTCTCCATCTGTTGGGGACTGAGAAGCACATGGGCTTCGTTTCCGTGTGTTTCCGCCTCCGCCGTGCCATGGGATTCGTGTTCACCTTCATGGACCTCATGTTCCCGTTCATGCTCATCTCCGTGATCGTGGTCTGTTTCGGGGTCTTTCCCATGGCGGTTTTCTTCATGGGATGCCGCTCCCTCAATTTGAGCCGATATCACCATGCGCCCGTAGTGAAAGGCCCCGAAAGCCACTGGAACCGCCACGGCAAAACAGATCAGAACCGTTTTAAGTATCTTCACGGGGCAACTCCTTTCCTTGTTTTTTCAATTGCCGAAACCATTACGCCCATATCCAAACCGATAAGCCGCTCAATCAGCGTTCTGGCCTGCTGATAGGCAAACAACGCATTGATGTGGCGCAGATTCACCGAAACCAGGGTTCTTTGGGCATCGAGCAAATCCAGATATTCGAATTTTCCGTGGCGAAACCCTTCCTCCGAAGCGTTAAAGGCAGTTTCAGCCCTCGGCAGTACGTGCTTTGCCAGATCAGTTGCCTCCATATGGGCCCTGGACAGCTTCTGGTAGGTCTCCGCCAGATTGTTCACCACCCTCAGCCAGACGGCCCTCGATTCCTCTTTTGACTTGGCCAACCGGTCACGGGCCTCAAGTGTGGCCCCCTGGTTGCGGTCGAAAATGGGTATGGGAATGGAAACGGCCATGACAAAGGCCGTATCGTCCACCTCATTGTGTTGTTTGGCGCCGATGCTCACCGTCAAATCCGGTATGCCGTTCGCCTCCTCAAGATCCACTCCCGCGCGATGCTGCTCGATGGCAACGGCCCACCGTTCTATATCCGGATTCCGGGATACCATATCCTCAAGGGCTTCGAGGGAAGGTATGGGCAGCATCTCGCCCAGGCGGCCCCTGGCTTGGCCAAAGGCTGGTGTCGTTCCTCCCCAAGCATCCGAAAGCCTTCTTCTGGCGGTCTCGAGGTCAAATCGCGCCCGCTTCACGTCGATGAGACTGGCCGAACGGTCTACCTCTGCCTTGATTTCCTCCATGGGAGAAATTTTTCCCGCCTTAACCTGTTCGGAAGTGGTCTGGAGGACTTCATCGGCCAGATGCAGCAATTTTTCCATGAGGGAGAGGTGTTCCTGGGCAAAAAGGAGATTCATGAATGCGAGCCGGGTTCTTGCCACCACATCCGCCAGTGTCACTTGGTAGTCCCAATCCGCCAGATCCCGGCCCAATGATGCATAAGTGGTTCTTTTTGCCCGTTTGCCGCCCAATTCTATCAATTGGCTCAATTCGAGAGTGGTTTCGGCGGCATTAAACCCGTGGAACACCCCTGAGCCGGCAAAATTTTCTGTTTCGGCGCCAAT
>JANQDY010000267.1 GCA_028278625.1 Thermodesulfobacteriota bacterium | reverse complement strand
TGAAAACGTGGAGATGGTGATGCCCGGTGACAATGTAGCCATGGAGGTTGTGCTGATCACCCCCATCGCCATGGAAAAGGAATTGCGCTTTGCCATCAGAGAAGGCGGCAGGACCGTCGGCGCCGGTGTCATCAGCGAAATTATTGAGTAACGGGAGATCTCTGACAGGATGCGAGATATTACGACATTGGCCTGTGAGCTCTGCAAGAACAGGAACTACACCACGACGAAAAACAAGAAAAAGACGCCGGATAAACTGAGTTTTAAGAAGTATTGCCCTTTTTGCCGAACCCATACGCTCCATAGAGAGACCAAATAATTGGGTGTCGAATGCAGGCCAGTAGCTCTAACGGCTAGAGCACCGGACTCCAAATCCGGGTGATGGGGGTTCGAATCCCTCCTGGCCTGCCATTTTTTTAAGAGGCGTTTGGCAGAAGCAAAAACAACGTTGACAGCAGACGAGTTCCCCGGCGCCACGGGATTTTCGAGGAAATTCATTCGCTAATGAAAAAGAATAGCCGAAAACCGAAAAGCAAGAAGACTTCCAAAAAGAAGTTGCAAAATCCCACTGCCGCGTCTGTTTCGGCACCAGGGATTGCAGCGGCCGGGATGCAAAGAGAGACAAAGGCTAGAAGAGTGGTTCAGAAGACCGCCAAACCACCCAAAACTGCTGAGGGGGGAAGTAATCTTTTCAAGACCGTGGCGACGTTCTTGCGGCAGGCCAAAGTGGAACTTAAGAAAGTCAAATGGCCTACCCGGAAGGAACTGATCGCTTCCACGGTAGTTGTGATTGTTTTGACGATTCTTGTTTCCTTTTATCTGGGGCTGGTCGACCTGGGTCTTATTAAAATTATAAAGTATGTTATCGGTTAGGAACTCTCTGGTGGCTTTTTTGGACGTCTCTCTTATTTAAGCAGCGTTACAGGGTCAGGGGTTTTTGTGGAACTAAAATGGTACATCGTTCACACCTATTCAGGTTTTGAGGACAGAGTCAAAAAAAGTCTGGAGGAACGCATTGAATCCTTTGGACAGCAGGAATATTTCGGAAGGATACTGGTTCCCACTGAACAGGTTGTTGAATTGAAGAAGGGTCAGAAGAAGACCACTTCCAGGAAGTTCTATCCCGGCTACATCCTGGTTGAGATGCACATTAATCAAGATACCTGGCATACCGTTCGGAATACCGCCAAAGTAACGGGATTTGTCGGAGGAGAAGTCAATCCCACGCCGGTGTCCAATGAAGAGGCCGAACGGGTGATTCATCAGATGGAAGAGGGTGTCAACAGACCCAAGGCCAGGTACAACTTTGAAGAAGGTGATGAGGTTCGTGTGATAGACGGCCCCTTTACCAATTTTCAGGGAACTGTTTCGGAAGTGAAACCCGACAAAGAAAAACTGAGGGTTCTCATCACTATTTTTGGACGGCCGACGCCCGTAGAACTGGATTTCATTCAAGTGACAACCATCTGACCCCGGCGTTTGAAGCCGTCAGTTCATCATAAGAGAAGTGAATAAAGGGACGAAACAATGGCAAAAAAAATAATCGGATCCGTTAAATTGCAGGTGAAGGGGGGACAGGCGAATCCTTCACCGCCCATCGGACCTGCACTGGGTCAACACGGCGTCAATATCGCTGAATTCTGTAAGGCATTTAATGCAAGAACTCAGGACCAGATGGGAACCGTTATTCCGGTCATCATTACCATCTATGCAGACCGGTCTTTCTCGTTTATTACGAAGACACCACCGGCTTCCGTACTTTTGAAACAGGCGGCAAAGATCGCCAAAGGCTCCTCAGAGCCCAATCGCGACAAGGTCGGGTCCGTTACACGGCAGCAGATTGAGGAGATTGCAAAGATAAAGCTGGAAGACTTAAACGCCATAGACCTGGAAGGCGCGGCAAGGATTATTGAAGGGACCGCCAGAAGTATGGGCATCACGGTGTCCTAGGGAATCGAATCGGTGAGGAAGGGAATTGAGAGATGGCCGTGAAGAGCAAAAGATTTAGGGAAAGCGCTCAAAAAGTTGACAAATTGAAACGGTATACATTTGAGGAGGCGATACAGCTTGTCATTGACTGTGCTCACGCCAAGTTCAATGAGAGTTTGGATCTGGCCATTAAACTGGGTGTTGATCCAAGGCATGCAGACCAGATGGTGAGAGGAACGGTTGCTCTTCCCAATGGCGTTGGAAAAGAAGTCCGGGTTGCCGTTTTTGCCAAAGGTGAAAAGGAAAAAGAGGCCATGGATGCCGGTGCCGATTTTGCCGGATCGGACGATTTGGTGGAAAAGGTCCAGGGCGGTTGGCTTGAATTTGATAAAACCATCGCCACGCCTGATATGATGGGTGCTGTCGGTAGACTTGGCCGGGTGCTGGGGCCCAGGGGATTGATGCCCAATGCGAAACTGGGAACAGTGACCTTTGACGTGGCCAGGGCGGTCAAGGAAATCAAGGCGGGCAAAATTGATTTTAAGGTGGATAAGACGGGAATTGTGCATGCCGCGGTCGGAAAAATGGATTTTGGCCTGGAAAAACTGATGGAGAATGTCGCTGCCTTTGTGGATACCATACAGAAACTGAAGCCGCCTGCCAGCAAAGGGGCTTATTACAGAAGTATCGCGGTTTCTTCAACCATGGGTCCCGGCGTTAAGATTGATCCCGTTTACGTAAAGGATATATTGAGCCGATAGACGCGTTCGTTCCGCTTGTCCAATATCATTTCGCATTCCGGAATCTGATGATCCGGCCGTTCAGGTGCATTTTGTCAACCGGTCACTTGTAGCTATAGCGGGGTTTTTGCACACTCTTTGGAAGTTCTGGTTTCAAGAAACGCATGATGATGTTTTTTTGAAAGCAAAACAGTGGATGGTCTTTGCCTGTGATAAGATCGTCCATTTTTGTGTTCTGAAGAGTTTTTGAAGAGGCTTATTTCACAATCAAAATATCAGGATTTTGCGCTTCATTTATTGAAAGCGTTTTTGGTCAAAGACAGTAGGCGCCGCCATCCCCATGAGAAAGCATTTCGCGGGGCGTGGGCGGCTTAAAACAGCGCCTGCCGAGACTGGATGCCTTGTTGTGATGCAGTGTACACCTTTTGTCTTTGACAATATCATTGTCCCCAAAAGAGAGGAGGTGAATATGAATAGAAAAGAAAAAAAAGAGTTGGTTGACAAGCTTCACGATCGTCTTGATCGGGCCCAGGGCGCCTATCTGGTGGATTATCAGGGCCTCAAAGTTGAATCCATAAACCGCTTAAGACGCGATCTCAGAGAAGTGAACGCTGAGTTCGAGGTTGTGAAAAACAGACTCTTGAAACTGGCGTGCAAGGATACCGACACGGAACGGATCTCGGATTTTATGCAGGGGCCTACGGCCATTGCATTGACCTATGATGATGTTGTGGGTCCTGCAAAGGCATTGGTCGATTTTGCCAAGGACTTTGAAGATCTCGAGATAAAAAGTGCTCAGATCTCCGGCAAACCGTTGGATGCTGCCGGCGTCAAGAAACTGGCGGCCCTGCCCGGCAAAGACGTGCTGTTGGGCCAGACCTTGTCGGTAATGCAGGCTGTGCCCGCATCTTTTGTCCGTTTGATGGGTGGTATGGTGGGCCAGTTCATGAACGTCTTAAAGGCCATTGAAGAGAAGAAAAGCGAATCGCAATAAATCTGGAGGAATGACAAAAATGGCAACTGATATCAGCAAAGATGATGTTGTAGAATTCATTAGCAATATGACCGTTCTGGAACTCTCTGAGTTCGTAAAGGAACTTGAAGAAAAATTCGGTGTCAGTGCTGCGGCGCCCGTGGCCGTGGCGGCTGCTGCACCGGGCGCACCGGCTGAAGAGGCGGCGGAGCAGACGGAATTCGACGTGATTCTGGCGGCTGTGGGCGACAAGAAGATCCAGGTGATCAAGGTTGTTCGTGCCATTACGGGTCTGGGCCTGAAAGAGGCAAAGGCAGTGGTGGATGGCGCGCCGGGTCCCGTCAAGGAAGGTATTCCCAAAGACGAGGCCGAAGGGATCAAAACCCAGTTGGAAGAGGCCGGTGCGACGGCTGAGATCAAATAAGGAATCAAGCATGTGGTTTTTGGGGAGTGGTGCCCTCTATCCTGTTAAGCTCTGGGATATCCGCCCAATTGAATGTGAAAGTGTGCCAAGGAATGACCATAAGGAGATGCCATGTTAAAAAATGATGGTGTCAGAAGACGAGCCAGGAAGACTTTTGGTAAAATCAGTAAAGTAATTGAAACGCCTAATCTTATCGCCATGCAGAAACGTTCCTATGAGCGGTATCTGCAACAGGATATTCCACCTGGGGAGCGAGAAGATGTGGGCCTTCAGGCTGCCTATACGGGCGTCTTTCCAATCCATGACTTTGCCGGGACATCGTCTCTCGAGTTCGTCAAATACGCCTTTGAAGGCGCTAAATACAGTGAAGAGGACTGCCTCAGCAAGGGCATGACCTATGAGGCCTCCCTCAGGCTCACGGTCCGTCTGGTGGTATTTGACACGGACACGGTCAGCGAAATGAAGAGCATTCGGGACATCAAAGAGCAGGAGATTTATTTTGGCACCCTTCCCATCATGACCGACCGCGGGACGTTTATCATTAACGGAACGGAACGCGCCGTGGTGAGCCAGCTTCACCGCTCACCCGGCGCTTTTTTTGATCACGACAAAGGAAAAACCCATGCCAGCGGAAAGCTCCTCTATTCCGCGAGAATCATTCCCTTAAGGGGTTCATGGCTCGACTTTGAGTTCGATCCCAAAGATTATTTGTACGTTCGCATTGATCGGAGAAGAAAATTTCCCGTCACCATCCTGTTAAAGGCACTGGGTTACACTGCCAAAGACCTGCTGTACCGTTTCTATGATACGGAAATGATTGAACTTGGTGAAACAGGCGGGTTCAGGGAAGCGGAGCCACAATTTCTGGCGCAGGATCGAGTGAAAAAGGATATTATCGGCAAAGACGAAGAGGTTATTGCCAAAAGAGGCATTAAATTCACAAAGCGTCTGCTGAGAGCGCTCGGTTCCAATGAGACCTCCCAACCGATAATTCCCATAACAATGCGGATGCCCTTTGAAATTGACAAAAAATCCCCATTAGAGGTGACCCAAGACATTAAAGATCCTGAAACCGGCGAAATTCTTGCGGCCGCAGGGACCTCCCTCAGCGAAGAGGTGTATGAACTTCTCAAAGAGAAAGGGATATCCCAGGTGACCTGTTTGGATAAGGGCCGAATTCGGATTCCCGTCGGTTTGGAAGAATTGGAGGGTCGGGTGATATGTGATGATGTCATTGATCCTGAAACCGGTGAAATCCTTCTTGAGAGCAACAATCATCTGACAGGGCAAAAGATTGAAGCGCTCCTTCAAAGGGGAATTACTCAAGTGGAATGCCTTGTTCTGGATGGCCACGGTATCAGTAGAAGTATTCGAGAGACATTGTTGGCCGATCGAATCAACACCCCTGAAGAAGCCATTCTGGATATTTATAGAAAGATGAGGCCGAGCAGTCCTCCAACCCCCGAAGTGGCCGAGACCTTTTTTCACAACCTGTTTTTCAATCTGGACACCTACGATCTTTCTCGGGTTGGTAGGCTGAAACTCAACTATCGTCTGGGCATGGAGGAGGTTTCCCTGGAGGAACGGACCCTCAGAAAAGAAGATATCTTCAGAACCGTTGAGGAACTCATTCGGCTGAAAAGTGCTGAGGCAATGGTCGACGATATCGATAATCTCGGCAATCGGCGCGTGCGTGCGGTGGGCGAACTTTTGGAAAACCAGTACCGTGTCGGTCTTGTGAGAATGGAAAGGGCCATCAAGGAGAGGATGAGTCTTCAGGAGGTTGAAACACTGATGCCTCATGATCTCATTAACTCAAAGCCTGTTTCGGCGGTGGTGAAAGAGTTTTTCGGCACAAGTCAGCTGTCACAGTTTATGGATCAGACGAATCCGCTGAGCGAGGTAACCCACAAACGGAGGCTCAGTGCGCTGGGGCCGGGGGGATTGACACGTGAAAGGGCCGGCTTTGAGGTTCGGGACGTTCATCCCACGCACTACGGCAGAATCTGCCCCATTGAGACCCCGGAAGGGCCCAACATCGGGCTGATCGTCTCTTTGAGCACCTACGCACAGGTGAATGAGTTCGGTTTCATCGAAACACCTTACAGACGTGTTTTGGAAAAGAAGGCCACGGAGAATCTGGAATACCTGTCCGCTCTCGATGAAAAGGATTTTCCCATTGCCCAGGCAAACGCCCCACTGGATGCGGAAGGAAACTTCATTCGGGATGAGGCGGCCGTGCGGATCGAGGGCGAAGCTTTCAAAGTCCCTGTGAACGATGTGAAATATATGGATGTTTCACCGGACCAGTTGGTCAGCATTTCCGCATCTCTGATCCCTTTTCTGGAGCACGACGATGCAAACAGGGCGCTCATGGGCTCCAACATGCAACGGCAGGCGGTGCCCCTCTTAAAAGCCAAGGCCCCTTTGGTGGGAACGGGCGTCGAAAAGGTTGTGGCAAGGGATTCAGGCACTGCCGTGATAGCCAGAAGAGACGGTATCATCGAACATGTGGATGCATCCCGAATTGTCATCCGTTTTACCGATACCGATGAAAATGACGACTCCGAAGTGGAAATCTGCAAACTGACCAAATTCAGACGATCCAATCAGAACAGCTGTTATAATCAAAAACCGATCGTTCGAAAAGGCGAATTTGTGAAAAAGGGTCAGGTCATTGCGGACGGTCCCGCCATGGAACAGGGAGAGCTGGCGCTGGGTCGAAACGTCATGGTGGCATTCATGAGTTGGGGAGGATACAACTTTGAGGACTCTATTCTGATCAGCGAACGGGTGGTGAAGGACGATGTATACACCTCCATTCACATCGACGAATTTGAAATCGTCAGCCGGGATACGAAGCTGGGAAAAGAAGAGATCACCAGGGATATTCCAAATGTGGGTGAGGATGCGCTCCGAAACCTCGATGAAAGCGGCATCGTAAAAATCGGCGCGGAAATCGGTCCGGGCGATATCCTGGTGGGAAAAATCACCCCAAAAGGGGAAACCCAGCTTTCTCCTGAAGAGAAGCTCCTAAGGGCCATATTCGGTGACAAGGCAGGGGATGTCAAAGACAGTTCCATGCGTGTTCCCCCCGGTGTGTACGGCACGGTCATTGATGCGAAAGTGTTCTCACGGGGCGGTGTTGAAAAAGATGCCCGGGCCCTGGCCATTGAAGCCGAAGAAACCCAGCGTCTCAGAAAAGACCTTCGGGATGAGATTGAGGTGGTGGAGCGGAGCGCCAGAGAAAAACTCATCGGAATCTTTGAAGGAAAGGCACTTAAATCGGATCTTATAGACAAACAGAACGGAGCGCTTCTGCTGAAAAAGACCGAAAACCTGACCCGCGAAGAGATGAATGCCATTCCCATGGAAACATTCGCGTGGGCGGACGTGAAGGTGCCCATGGATGACATTGAAAAGGCGGAAACCATTGTTTCAAAATGCACCGAAAAGGTTAAGCGTCTGACAACGGTCTGCGAGAACAAAATCGCCAACTTTGACCTGGGAGACGAACTGGCTCCCGGGGTTGTCAAAATGGTCAAGGTTTACGTGGCCGTAAAACGAAAACTCTCTGTTGGGGACAAAATGGCGGGCCGCCATGGGAACAAAGGTGTGTTGTCTCGAATCCTTCCCGTTGAAGACATGCCGTACTTTGCGGATGGCACGCCCGTGGATATCGTACTGAACCCCTTGGGCGTGCCTTCACGAATGAACGTGGGCCAGGTGCTCGAAACCCATCTGGGATGGGCTTCCCACGGCATGGGTGTCAAAGTGAGGGAGCTGTTGGCGAAAATCAACAGTACTGAACTCCTGAGAGAGAAATTCAGTAACTGGTTTAACAAAGATGAATACAATGCGTTCTTTGAGAATCTGTCCGACGATGAATTGCTCAAGGAATCTTCTCTCATGCTGGACGGTGTGCCGCTGGCAACGCCGGTTTTTGACGGCGCTTCGGAAGAAGAGATCAAATCTTACCTGGTGGAGGCGGGGCTGTCTGCCACCGGTCAGGCGACACTCTATGACGGAAGGACCGGTGAGTCTTTTGATCAGGATGTTACCGTCGGCATGATGTATATTATGAAACTGCACCATCTGGTGGATGACAAACTGCATGCACGTTCCATCGGACCCTATTCTCTGGTGACCCAGCAACCCCTCGGCGGAAAGGCGCAATTTGGGGGGCAGCGGCTGGGTGAAATGGAGGTGTGGGCCATGGAAGCATATGGCGCCGCCTACACCCTTCAGGAATTCTTGACCGTTAAATCGGATGATGTGGCCGGGCGGACCCGTATGTATGAAAGAATTGTCAAAGGAAATAACGCACTTGAACCAGGACTGCCCGAATCATTTAAGGTTCTGATGAAGGAGCTGCAGAGCCTGGGCCTTGAGATGGAACTTTTTGAGGACAGTTGATCCGTATTTCAGCGTCTATGGGTGTTTATCTTGTGTTGGTTAGGACACTACCGGTTTCAAATCAGAAATGGGAAAAGGCCATCTCTGAATGGAAGCTAGAAAGGGGAGTGGACATTGGAAGAATTATATAATTTCTTTACGAAACCGAAGGATCCGTCCAGTTTTAATTCCGTGCGGATATCGCTGGCGTCCGAAGAGAAAATCAAAGAGTGGTCTTTTGGCGAGGTGAAGAAACCGGAGACCATCAACTACAGGACTTTCAAGCCGGAGCGTGATGGACTTTTCTGCTCCAAGATTTTCGGTCCCATCAAGGATTTCGAATGTAACTGCGGGAAATATAAACGAATGAAGCACCGGGGCATTGTCTGCGAGAAGTGCGGTGTGGAGGTCATTCAAAGCAAAGTCCGCAGGGAAAGAATGGGACATATTACCCTGGCGGCACCTGTTGCCCATATCTGGTTTCTAAAGGCACTCCCCTCTAAAGTCGGAAATCTCCTGGACATGACGCTCAAGGAACTGGAGCGGGTCCTCTATTTTGAAGGGCACATTGTTATCGATCCCAAAGATACGCCCCTTAACAAAGGTGAGGTCCTTTCTGACGAGCAGCTGCATCAGGCCCGGGAAGATTACGGCGATCGCTTTCTGGCGGGCATCGGTGCTGAAGCCATTCAGACCATGCTACGGGATTTGAATGTGGAAGAACTCTCCGAAAGCCTGCGTCTGGAGATGGCCAGCACCAAATCCGAGGCAAAGCGAAAGAAGCTGACCAAACGTTTGAAAGTCATCAATGCCTTTAAAGACTCCAAGAACCGTCCTGAAATGACCATCATGAACGTGATCCCCGTGCTGCCCCCTGATTTGAGACCTCTGGTACCTCTGGATGGCGGGCGGT
>JANQDY010000007.1 GCA_028278625.1 Thermodesulfobacteriota bacterium | reverse complement strand
CATGGCTCGCCTCCTACATTTAAGGTATTTTTCGTAGTATGGCGATTTCATGTGAATATTGCAAGGAAAAATTTTATAAGTCACGTTGTAGGGTTAAGCTGTTCCATATGTTTACAATGATCCACTTATAGGTTTAGCGCAGGTGGTGATGAGCGACGGGCAGCGGCGTCTCAATCGACCACCATGTTAGGCATCATTTTTCAGTTTGAGGCTTTTCTGGATTTAATTCTATTTTGAATTTGCTCCCAAGACTCGTATACCTCAAAGTTCATAAACTCCTCTGGAATTACTCGGATTGCGCCTGAAGCCTTTTGTTCTTTGTTGCTATTCCAAGCGAATCTTCCCCCTGTTCTGACAGCTCTGTAGATAGCTTTCCTAGTAATATAACCTACGCCGGACTCCTCCATCGCGATCAATAAAATATCATCAGCGCATTCGCGATCACATCCGTTTGCTTGGTTCCAGTACAAGTAATCGTGTACAACTGCAGCCGATGTATACTTCCCGCATGGTGGGAAAGCTGTCCAGAATAACCTGGGCACACTCGCTAAATCAGTAACAAATCCTCGTGGGATTTTGTAAATATCCCCTGTCTCCAGATGTTCATACACTAATGGAGCCAGAAGGACCCAGTATTTACCATCCCCAGTAGGAGTGGCAACCATTGGTGATTTCATTGCACATCCAGCGACAGTCAGGATCATCAGAATGGTAAACAGTATCTTCATGCGCTTACTCCTCAATTATCGCCTAACCAGTGATTGCGCAGTTTTCTGTTTATCGTTCGTAGGACAAAATATTGATAATAATTTCTGATGGTTCTGGTAATCGCCTGACAGCATAGCATGTAAAAATGCATGATAAACAGAAAAACTGGCTAATTCCGAATAAAACAGGTTCCATCAGATATGGTGGTTCTAAATGAGGTTCATCTGGAAAACAAAGCGATTGCCAGAGCGCTCATTTTCATTATTCTATGAACAGTAGGACCATTGGGTCTGAGAAGCTGGAACCATTAGAAAATAAAGATGATAAATTAGCAAGAAAAAAAGACGATTCAAGAGTGACGAACGCCAAAATGGACGCTCTTGTGTCAGGTGAAGAAGAAGAAACGGGAGCGACGAACCATCGCGGTTCAGGATCCGAGCCTCGGCTGCGTGGGATGAAGCAACATGCGTAGAAATACGTCAGCGGTTACGTAACGGGACAAGGTCACATCCGACAGTTTCTCGGCCTGCAGTTCGTTCATGCGAGCTTTGACATAGAGCCCGGTCACATCGACACCGGCTTCCAGGCCCTGTTGAGCCAGATACTGTACGACCTTCTGGGCCACGCCGTGATTGGGACCATACTCGGCCAGAATCTTGTCCATGGGCAGGTAATGCCCGTAATTGGGGGGATCCGGGTCGGGCGCATCCAGCGCAACCTGTTCGAGCTGTTTCTCCTTCGGTGTGCGCAGTACAAAGTCGATTTCGAGAATATCGGATTCCCCGGCGACGGCCACTTTCCGGGCGCCGGTTGGGCGGAAAAGAAGAGATAAAAGCCGGCTTTGGAACCTCATATGTCTTTGGAGAATAGCATATGGGAGTATTCCCACTGGAATTCCATTACATTTTGAACTGATTCAAAAGTCATTATGGTGACGAACTCAACTTCATCATCCATTTCAATCATCAAAACTTCAATTCCGATGATGCCGGACAGCAGGCAGGACTCCATATGAAATGTCCGGAATCACAGTCTTTGCCTGCTGAAACGGCATCACGGCAGGTCCCGCTAAACGCCGGGAGGCCTATTTCACGAAAGCCATCTTGTTGTAGGCCAGGGGAATCCCAATGCTGTAACCGCCTTTGGTACAGTACAACCGTAATTTGTCGTTAAAGGGAAAATAGAACCTTGACATATAAATTTGATAGGACGGTATTTCCCAGGCATAGAGTTTCTGGAACTCGCTCAGGATCTTTTTTCGCTGTTCAAAATCCACTGTTTTCGCCTGTTTGCCAAGAAGCTGTTTCAGTTTTTTGTTCTTATAATAACGATCGCTGGTGCAACCTTTGCCGAGAACATTCCGGTTTAAAAAAATCGGGTCTCCGAGGTTTCCCCCCTCCACCACCGAAATATCAAAATGCCACTTGGAAAGCATATGATCGGCCGTGCTCACGTCCTTGGTGATGGTATTCGCTTTGATGCCGAAACGGTTCAGCTGTTCTTTGATAACGTCGGCATCTCTTCTTGTTCGAACATTTCCAAGAATGGTTAACGCAAAGGGCTTGCCGTCTTTGGTATAGAATTTCCCGGTCTTCACATATCCCAGGCTTTTTAAGATTTCATCAGCTTTTTCAGGGTCATAGTCATATTGTTCAACGTTCGGCTCATAATAGGGGTTGTCGGAATTGACACCCCCGGTATGGGGAGGATAGGCGTAACCGCGATGGGCGATCCGGATGATTTCATCGGTATTGATCGCATAGGCAATCGCCCTTCGGACTTCAACATTGGAAAACGGGGGTTTGTTATGGTTAAAAAGCACCTTGGTGTACATCCCGATGCCGTCAATGACGTTCAGGTCTTCCTTTTTCAACTGTTCAGCCGCATCGCCACTGGTGAAGATGACGTCCACCTCTCCTTTCTTCAACGCCTCGGGCTGCATTTGTGGGTTGATTTTCACATATTTGAGCCGTTTGACTTTCGGCACCCCCAGGTGATAGGCGTCGTGGGCTTCGAACAGGTATCCACCCTTTTTCGAATCGAATTCAACCAGTTTAAACGGACCGCTTCCGGTTGCCGCCGTTTTGGTCTTGAAGTTCTCCGGGTCATCAACGGTTTCGAAGATATGCCGGGGAAGAATGGGCATGGAGCCGGCAATGTTGGGGATAAAGGGTGCCCATTTGGACTTCATGATGAACTCCAGGCTGTGATCGTTGAGCACCTTGACCTCGGCAACCGGTTTCAGGTGGATCCAGCGGAGGGGGTGCTTTTTCATATAGTCAACCGTAAAGGCCACATCCGCCGCCGTAACCGGTTTTCCGTCATGCCATTTCGCCTTTGGGTCCAGTTCAAACCGGTATGTGTTCTTTTCAGCTTCATAGCGCCATTTTGTCGCCAAGGAAGGGATATACTCCCCATTTTCCGATTTCCACAAAAGTGTGTCGAACACCCAGCTCAGAAGCGTGAAACCGGGGCCCCGCGCAATAAAGGTATAGGGGGACGGGATGCCCCAGTTGGCGGTTCGGCAGGGGATGGTGTATTCGGCTATCCTTTTCCCCTGTTGCAGGGAAACGATAGGATTATCCTTGCTTTTTGCAAAAGCGGAGGTGCAAAGCAGCACGAAAAATAATACAAGTACAGTCATCTTTCTTCTCAAGTTCATCATGTTCTCCTTATCATTGATGGTTAATAAATATGCGGCGAGGCATCGATTAGGGCCCGGGTATAAGCGGTTCGCGGTTTTTCGATCAACAGCGAAGACATACCCGTTTCCACCACGCGTCCCCCCTTCAAAACCAGGATTTTGTCACTGATTTTGCGTGCCAGGGAAATATCGTGAGTGATGAAGAGCAGGGTCAGCCCCCGCTTTTCCTGAAGGGTCAGAAACAACCGCATGATTTTGGCCTGGACGGAGACGTCAAGGGCCGAGGTACACTCATCGGCAATGAGAATCTTCGGATCCAGGACCAGAGCCCGGGCAATAGCGGCCCGCTGCAACTCCCCGCCACTGAGTTGCATCGGCCGCCGGGATAAAAACTCCTCATCCGTCGGCAATTGAACGTCCTCGAGGGCCTTTGCGATCCTGCGGCGCTGTTCTTGCGCGGACTTGATACCATGGATCAAAAGAGGTTCCAGAACCGCCTTGTAAACCGAAAACCGGTGGCTAATGGAATCCCTGGGGTCCTGATACACAACCTGGACGTTTGAGTAGAAATCCTTGTCCCTTTGACGGCAGGTCTTTCCCTGGTAAAACAAGGTTCCCCGGTCGGCCTTTTCGAGCCCCATGATGCATTTGGCAAGGGTCGATTTTCCGCTGCCGCTTTCACCAACCACCACCATGGTCTCCCCTTCGTACAACACGAAATCCACCCCATCCAAGGCAACGGTTCTTTTGTATCGTTTTGTAATCCCCGTTCCTTCCAAGACCCGTACTATGCCCCCCTGGTGGCATGCCAGAAGCCGTCCGTTTCGTTCCGTCAATTGGGGGTCCCGGGTTGCGCAGAGAGGGGTTTTTTGCGTACAACGGTTATTGAAAGGGCATCCGGCCGGCGACCATGCCATCATCCCCTTGATCCCCTGGAGGTCTTTGGTGGTCGACATGTTGGGATAGCTTCTCAGGAGCCCTCGGGTGTATGGATGCATGGGGTCTTTCAGGATGACATCGGTTTTTCCACGTTCCAGGATCATCCCGCCATAGAAAACCGCCATCTCATCAGAAATATCCCGGGCAACCGAAATGTCGTGGGTGATGACCAGGATGATTTTGTCTGATGAAATGGAGTCAATGAAATCAAGGATGTTTCGTTTTCCCACCGGATCAAGGGCGGATGTCGGTTCATCCAAAACCAGAATCCCGGGATCATTGGCCAGCGCCATGGCCAGGGATACCCTTTGAAGCTGGCCGCCGCTCAATTCCCGGGGCAGGGCCTTCATGTGTCGTGTATCCAGGTTCACCGAGGCAAACAACTGCCCGGCCCGTTCACGGGCTTCCCTTTTATCGCAAACGCCATGTTCCACCATGGGTTCAATGACCTGTTTTATCACGGGAATTACCGGGTTCAACACATCGTGCAGGTTCTGGAACACCATGCTTGCCTTGTTCCAGCGGTAGGCGCGCATCATCCGGTCGTCATAGCCGTTGATGTTTTCGCCGTCCACAAGGATTTTTCCGGATATGTTTCCGCTGCACAGACCGAGTATGGACAGGGCCAGAGTAGTCTTTCCGGTACCGGATTCCCCGATCAAGGCGGAGACTTTTCCTTTTCTGAAACCGATGGTTAGGTTTTTGATCACCCGCTTTGTTCCATACCGAACATTCAGGTTCTGAATCCGAATCATATGGTCTTGTGCTCCAAATAATAGCCGATATATGAAAAGGAAAGCAGCAACAGTGAAAGCGCCATGCCCGTGGGAAGCAGCCACCATTTCCATGCGGGCAGATACAGAAATTGCATGGCGTTGGCGAGCATGCTTCCCCAACTGACGGTTTCGGTACTGACCAACCCCAAAAAAGAGATTCCCGCTTCCAGAAACACGGCGATTTTTGCGTTTCGGATGAACCCGGCGACAATGAGAGGGAAGATATCCGGAACAATGTGCTTTCTGATCAAATACCATTTTGAAGCGCCGAAGGTCGAAGCGGCGGACACCGACATCTTCTGTTTCACCACCAGAACCTGGGAACGGATTACCTTCAATGGGCCCTGCCAGGTCGTAAAGCTGATCAAAAGAATCAGAGCCATGACACTGGGCTGAAAATAGGCCGAAATCAGCAGACAGATGACTATTTCCGGCAAGGCCAGCAGAACGTCCGTCAGACGCAGTATGAACCTGTCAAACATACCGCCCGCCAGGGCGGCAAAAGAGCCCAGGAGAACAGCCAGGCCCATGGAAATGGCGCCAACGGAAACGCTGATGATGATGGAAGTTCGGGTTCCCGACACCAGTCTGATGAGAATATCCTGTCCGATATCGTTGGTCCCCAGGGGATGGTGGAATGACGGCGGTTGTAGCGACATGCGATGCGCCAGATCCGTATCACCGGGCAGAACCCAGGGACCCGCAATAGCGATCACAAAAAACAGGGACAGGATTGTCAAACCCGAACAAAGCATGGTTTTTTCATTCATTTACCGATTCCCCGTGTATTTCTGGTTGAACGTTTCGGCAAGGGAATTGAACAAAAGGACCATGATGGCGATGAAAAAGAAGGACCCCTGCAACACCGGGTAGTCCCTTACCGCCACCGCATTGTAAATCAGCGTTCCCAGCCCCGGATAGGAGAAGACGACCTCCACCAGGATAATGCCCGCGAACATTCTTCCCAGCATCATCCCGGTAACGGTAAACAGGGGAACGAAGGAGTTTCTGCCGATATAACGGTACTTGATGACCGAGGGACGCAGGCCTTTGGCACGGGCAGTGGTGATGAACGGCTTTTTTTGCACCAGCAAAGAAGTGTTTCGAACCAGCAAAAAAATACCAACCACCTCCCCCGCCACAATGGCCGTAACCGGCAACACCATATGGGAGCAGATATCCAACAGCCATGGAAAACCGGTGTAACTGCTTCCGGCGGTTTCGCATCCCTGCATCGGAAACCAGTTCAGGAAACAGGCAAAGAAAACGATCAAGAGCATTCCCACAAAAAAATGCGGCATGCCGCTGACCAACATCATCCCGCTCAAGACCCCACGGTCCAGGGGTCCGTCATGTCGGTATCCGCATTCGATCCCGAGGTAGAATCCGATAAAAAGGGAGATCAGCAACGCCGTTGACGCCAGCAACAGGGTCCAGGGGAGGTACCCCAGAATCAGGGAAGTGACGCTCTCGTTGTAGTAGTAGGAATAGCCGAAATCCAGCCGGCAAAGATTGGCCAGATACACCAAAAACTGGTGGTGTAGCGGTTTGTCCAGCCCCAGCTTTGCGGAAAGCTCGGCCTTCATTTCCGACGTCACCTCAAAAAAATTCTGGTCCCCGATAATGGCGTCCACCGGGTCTCCGGGCATCATCCGGGGAAGCAGAAAATTCAGTATGATTAAGACGACAAGGGCGGCCAGGTAATCCATGCGCTTGCCGAATGGTTTGATTCTACCCAATTGCGGCACTTCCTTTAATTTTGGGTGTCCAACCGGAAATAAGGTTTCTGAAAACCCTCTTTCAGGTCGTACCTTTACCGTTGGTGACAGTTCTTTTCACGGGTTTCCCGGGTGAGCCATCCCAGTTTCGCCTCCGGAACGGCATCCACGTCCCCAATATAGGGTTTGATGTCAAGCAGGGGACTGCCGTTCAGGGCATCCATTTTCCGAACCATCAATCGATTTCCTTCCCGTTTCACCAGATCGACAACATCAATGCCGACCGGGTTTGGCCTTGCCGGGGAACGGGTTGCAAAGACGCCGCGTTCGGTCTTGTCTCCGGGAGGCAGGGCGGTCAGCTTGTTCCGGCCTGCCTGGTCACACCAGAAAAGGACAAACAGATGACTGGCGAATTCAATGTCCTTCAAGCCTTCGGCATATTCCGGGAAGACTTCAATCACGAACCGGTCATCCTTGATACGTCCCTGCCGGGGCGCGTCTGATTTTTTTTCATAGGGGGAATGAATCGTTCCAATCTGCTTTAATTCCATTTTGTACCTCCCAAAATGAGATCCATGGTGCGAAAAATCCGGAACGGATTTGCCAGCCCGGACATTGTTCCTCCGTATGGACTGTCCGGTATTTACAGAAAGGATACCCTGCCCGTGGTTTTTCCAAAACGTTCCGTTCCGTTGAGGTTCCGCTGACTGACCGGGAAGACGGACATAATCCTTTCCGGATATTAGACCGGCGGCATCGTATCGAGTGGAAAAGCCCGGCTGATATGGGTTGTTCCTTTCAAACCGATGGAATGGGGAAACCTGTTCCGCGGGTTCAAGACAACGTCACAAATATGCGGAAAAGATCTAGACTTTCAACCGGATCTGAAGAAAAACGATCGGCATGCCCGTCTCAGGGACGGGCGTATTCTTGGTAAAAAGAGATGGTAAGAAGATGTCTGCGGCATAGCGTCTCCTGATTCTCGAGGATAAAAAAGCTCCGGATAATCTGACTTATCGTAGGCGGCTACGAATCACAGTTGCGGACCAGTGAGGGATTCACACCCTGCTTTCTCCTAAGTGAAGCTTTTCTTGCTTGGTGATGGAATCGTCTGTTACTGATGTTTCAGTTCTTTAGTGCCTTATTTCCTAAAACCCTGTAACAAAAAACAAGAAAATTACGCTGCCATTTTAATAAGTTGTTCAGTTGACGCAGCCAGAAAGGCGTTCAG
>JANQDY010000083.1 GCA_028278625.1 Thermodesulfobacteriota bacterium | reverse complement strand
ATAGCAAAATGTAAGTCGAAAATCAAGGCAAAAGCGATTTTATTCGCAAGTATTTCAAATGGTTAAATTGGTTTTACTTTTTACAGGACCATCAAATTTTAACGGGAAAATTTTACGAGCGATCAGTTCAATGGCCTCGCCCCGGTTCCCGTGGAGATTGTGATCGGTTTGCTTGGCGGTATTGTGACGTTTTTGCTGCCAGACAACAAGAAGTTCCCTGCCGGATTGATCATGGAATACGGTTGATCTAACTTTGGGCGCCGCACTTGACATCTGACCCGGCTTGATCCATGTTCTGATAATACGTGTTTGATACGAATCGTTTCTAATTAAAAAAAACCATTTGAGGAGGGATCATCTTGTCGGGCATCGATATCCAAAAGATAAACGACCATACCTGGATGTTGGACATTGGGTTGTTCGGAATCAAGCGGGTGGGTGCACTCTACCTGCTCAAAGGAGGGCGGAGTTGTCTTATCGATTCTGGCACGGGAAAAGAGGCCAGAGGTCTCATTCGCACCCTCGACGCGAACAACGCCTTCCCCCCGGACGTCATCGTTCTTACCCATTCTCACTGGGACCATACCCAGGGGACTCCCACTTTGTGTCGGGAGGCACACAAAAGGGGCAACTCAATTCAGGTGCTGGCTTCCGAAAAAGCCATCCGGAATCTAGAGGACCAATCCTGGAACAATGTGTTTGATGAAAAGCAGACCTTTGAGAATATCGACGGAGCAAAGCCGCTAAAGGACGGCCAGGTCATCGATCTAGATGGCATCCAGCTGCAGGTCATGGACATATCAGGGCATTGTGAAGATGATATCGCGTTATACGATGCGGCGAAAAAGACCATTTTCCTGGGTGATGCATTGGGATACAGCGTTGAGGGTTCTTTGATGTTTCCGCCTTTCATGCCCCCTTTCTGGAACAAGGAGGGTTTCTATTCCGCCGCGGAAAAAATAAGAAACATTGACTATGAAAACCTCTGCCTGGCCCACTATGGCTGCCTGGAGCCGAGCAGAAGCAGGGCGTTTCCTGATGAAGCGGTTCGAACATACGAAACCTGGTGGCATATCTTTGAGGATGCCGATAAATTGGGTAAGCTAGACGATATAAACCACTTAAAAAAGACTCTGCTCCGTGAAACCGGCACGCGGTATCCGGAATTGGAAATCGGCAGGCCGTCCATGCGATTCATGCTGACCTTGATCAACACAGCCAAGAAAGTTCTCGGTAAAAAGCCCATCAACGTCGCCGAAATCCAGCTGGAAGGTATCATCGGTTGGCTCAGCAAGGGATACAAAGGATCGCATTGATCCCCACCCAACCGCCATCAAGACGGCGGGCATCACGATTTCCATTGGTATTGTCGTCCACCACCGGGTCCCGGACCGACCAAAGCGGTTCCCATAATCTAATTCATCTGGCCATGTCATATTCCGGCTGCAGGTCTTTGTCCGGCAGAGGGAGGCCTTTGCTTTCGAAATCGCTGGCAGCCTCACTGATATTCTGAAAAAGTCTCTGAGGAGACAGGAAAATGCGCTTAAAGAAACTGTAGGTGCCGCTGCTCATGCTTTTAAAAGCCATATATTGAACATTGGGATCGGACATCTTTCCATCCACCTCAAAATATTCGGCGGCCAAGGTGTCGTCGTCTCCTTTTAAGAGATACCCCACGATGGGGATTTTGCTGACCAAAAGGTCGGCTGTGGTCAGGGGATGAATTCCGATTTCCGCATTGATAAGACCGGCTGCGAGGTTCGCTTCTCCTTCGGCCACTGCATTGAAGACAGGGCTTTCCATGGCCAGGTTTTCGGCTTTTGCAATCCCTTTATCGATATCCAGATGTGCGCCGATGCGGTCAAAATAGAGACCATCCGTTGACAGGGTCTCCGGTCTTGTTTCAAAGACGCGTGTCAGACTCATATAGTCCAGGATCTTGATGAAAAGGTTGCTCCTTCTGACAACGCCCTTTTCAAGGAGTATATTGGCGCTTCCCGTGAGACTGCCAAGGAGTTCCTGTTTCGTGTTCCCTTTGGCATAAAGAAGGGATTCCATGGTCAGGTTTCCTTCCAGACGGTTTTTGACGAATGCCAGCGGTGACGGCAGGTCTTTCAAGGGCTGCCGGTCCATTTCCAGATAGGTCGTAAGGAGCATTTCCGGTTTCTTGCCCCGTTTCAAATATCCCCGCAGCAGAAGCCTTCCCCGATTGAACCGCAAGCTTGATTGCCGCAAATACAGATCTTTGGAACGTAGGGCACATTCAATCTCCAGGGGGCCGAAACGGGCTTCCTCCCAGTTCACTTTTGGGGCCGTTATGTTAAAAAGCACGTCTGATGTTTCAACGAAATGGTGCGCCCCCTTTTTCCAGCCCGCTTTCATTCGGTCGCTTTCGTTTTTTGTGAAATTAACCGAATCAAAATTCCCTTTCTTGAATTTTTCTTCCATTTCAGGTGGGATCAGATCATTTAGATCCAAAAGAGCAGAATGCACGGAGATGTTGCCCCTCATGCCCTTCCATCCCCGAAACTCACCTTTTATCTGAAATGGACTCTTTCCCAGTTTGAGCGCCAGGGAGTCAATGACAACGTCATGCCCGTTAAACATCAGTTGAAAATGACAATCTCTTACGGGGTGAGGAAAAGCGTCTGTGGCAAATGAAAGGTTTTTTCCTCCCATTCGTCCCATAACTTCCGTCTTGGAAGGGTTTTTCCGGGATGCAGTGACTGAGATTCTGCAGTTTAGTTCCCCGCCCGCGGTGTAATTGGCTTTTTTGTATCGTATTCCCAGATCCTCAAGCCGAAGTTTCTTGGTGGAAATGCGGAATCTGAAAGCATCCTTCCGGGCAAGGTCGTAAGTACCGCCCAGGGTAAAAGATGATTTTCCCAAGTTGCATTGCACATTGCTCAAAGTGAACCGCTTCTTGGGTAAAATGCTGCCGCTAAAAAGAATACCCCCTTCGCTCGCAAAGGGGTTTACGGTAAAGGACTCTGTTTCGAGAAACGCGTGTTTCAGGTCAAATGCGCCGTGAAAGCGCCAGTCCTCTTTCTTGGATATGCTCACTTTGCACGGGACTCTGTTTTTGAAGGTGATGGAAGCCTTGAGGTCCGGGTAGAAATGACCGAGCAGTTCATCCATGTCCGCCATGGCGACCAGGTGCGCTTTTCCTGTTCGCCAACTGTGGCCCATGCTCCCTGAAAGGCTGAATCTCGATTTGCCCCACTCTCCTTCCGCAACAAAGTCTTTGCCGTTTTCATCGTTGATGGTGAGGGCGCCTTCCCTGATCCGGATCGGAAAGGGAATATCCGGATCCTCGAATGCACAATCCATGAAGGTGATCATCCCTCTGTCTATTTTGGGAAACTGCATCCCTGGTTCGTATACCACTGAAAGATCCGCGTCCAGCTTGCCGGTGGCGCCCGCCAATTGGCGGAAGTCGGCGCCCACATCTTCTGGCACCAGCTTAAGATGGGTCTGTTTCAGCAGATCCTCGATTCGGAAGGCGCCTGATGCGGCTACATGAACCCGCGTGTCGTTGGCTCGAAAATCTTTCAAAAAGAGGCTACCCGAGGTGATCTGTGAATCACCGAAGCGGCCACGCACCCCGGAGACGCGAATATCCCCTTCACTGATTTTCAGCTCTCCCGATACCTGGGTCACTTGGAGCGCCTTTTCATCCTTAAATGCAGTGAGCCCGTTGCAGGTCAGATGCAACTGTAGCAACCCTGCGTTTTCCGGCAGGTCAAGGGCATCCAATCTGCTCCATGGGCCGTCCAAACTGAATAGGTTTACGCAAACGTTACCGCCTGAAAAGAGGGGGAAGATGCGGTTTTCAAGCCAGACGGGCAGTAAAGATGAGGGGAAGATCCGCTTGAATGCGCCCAGCGTCATAAAAGGACTCTTAACCTTCAGGTCCAAGTGAGGCTCAGCAGGATGAGCAAAGTTGATGGTTGAAGTCCCGTTCAGAGTAAAGGTGGGGTGTTGAACCTGAAAAAGAGGAATTTCCAAAACCGCGTCCACATAGGATGCATTGAAAGGAACGGTCAGTTGATCAAAGGAAAAGGCTTTTTTGTCCCCTTTGTCGATCAAGAGAAAATCGAGCCCCTGGAAGAGCATCTCCCCTTCCATGGAGAGAATTCCGTTCAAAGCACCTTTAAGGGCGAGGCTTACACCAAGGATTCCCTGATTGACCCTCAGTTTTTCAGGCAATGAAAGTTCATTAAGGGGAACCCTCTTAACGTTGCACCGGCCGTCTATGGAGAGGCCGTTTTCAGCATCTTCCAAAACCAGACCGCTGGCGGAAAAAGGGGACTTTGATCCCAAATAGAAAGCGGTGCCGTAGAGGGTTGCCTCAAGCATCACCGGGTCTTTTGATTTTCTGGCCAAACGGACGTTCAGGTTCTCAAAAGCCAGGCCTGCTGCTTTAAGAGATACGGTGGCGTCTTCCAAGGATACAAGGGGAAAGGCGGCCAAAATGCCAATGTAGGAGCTCTCCAAGACAGGACTTTTGCCATGTAAGGAAAGACCATGCTCTCTTTCAGTGGTCAACTGAATCCGGGGTGCAAGAATTACCAGCTCCACAGGGACAACCTTTCCCCTCAAGAGATCCTTCAGACTGAAACCCATTCGAATTCTGGCAGCCCCTGCCTTCTCAATACCCTCGGGTGTGAACACCTTGAAATTGCGGGCCCTGATACCGATTCCCTTTGAGAAATCGAAGGCCATTTCTTCGGCACGCAGCTCATAGCCGGTGGTCTGAGACAGCTGATCCAATAGGAAGCGTCTGAAGGGTTCGGTATGAACGAAAAGGTTTAGGAGGATTCCCAAGAGAACCGTTACGGACAAAAAGAGAAGTACCGGCAGAAGGATGGCTCTCAGCCTTTTACGCCACATTTTATGAAATAATCTCTCAGAATCTTTTCGTGATCAAAAACAAGCGGTGTCGGCAGCGAATGGGGCTTGAAAACGCCCACTTCAAGCGCATCATCGGCCGCCATCGGTTTTCCACGGGCATTTGCAACAAAAACCACGGAAATTGAATGATGCCTGGGATCCCTTGATGGATCAGAATAAGCACCCAGTTGATAGGAAAGGGTGACGTCGAGGGAGGTTTCTTCCTTTGCCTCTCTGATGGCGGCAGATTCGAGGCTTTCACCGTAATCCACGAAGCCGCCGGGTAGTGCCCATCCATGGGGCGGGTTTTTCCGTTTGATTAGAACAATACCCCATTCGGCGGATTCTCTTTTACTGGCACCTTCACTCTTTTCTGAGATGACATATTCCGTTTCGATAACAATGTCCACGGTTGGAAAAGGGTTACGGTACCGATAAACGGGCTTCCCGCAATGGGGGCACAAAGAATGGTCTTTCATGGGTTTTTTATATTGAAATTTTCAGTTTTAGTGCGTCTCAACGGACCAGCATCTCTAAAATGACCAAATTCCAGGCGAATGAATGAGATTCAATCATTAGGGCTAAAAGATAATACACCAAGCCAATTGAGGCAACCACAAACCTTCAACAAACAATCACTTAACAGAAGAAGGTTTGTGTCTGGAATTCCGATATAAGGATCAAAAAAAATTGGAAATTTTTCAAAAAAGCCGCCAATTTTGATTTTTCATAAACTTTTCAGCATGTTGCCTGGGGCGC
>JANQDY010000208.1 GCA_028278625.1 Thermodesulfobacteriota bacterium | reverse complement strand
TCTATAGCAAAATGTAAGTCGAAAATCAAGGCAAAAGCGATTTTATTCGCAAGTATTTCAAATGGTTAAATTGGTTTTACTTTTTACAGGACCATCATTTATAAATGGCTAAAATCAAAAAAACATCTTGTCGGGAGTTTAGACTATGTCACAGCATGTGGTAGTTGTAGGGGCCGTTGCGCTGGGACCAAAGGCCGCCTGCCGTTTTAAAAGACTAAAGCCGGATTCAAAGGTCACCATGGTGGACCAGTCGGATCTCATCAGTTACGGCGGTTGTGGAATTCCCTATTTTGTCTCTGGAGATGTCAGTGATGCGAGCCAGCTGCAGTCAACCAGTTTTCATATGGTGCGGGATACAAAATTCTTTGAGAATGTAAAAGATATCAATGTGCTGACCAATACCAGGGTTTTGTCCATAGATCGAGAAAACAGAACCGTCAAGATACGCAATATCACAAATGAGCAGGAAGAGGACATCTCCTATGATCAGCTTGTGGTGGCCACAGGCAGTCATCCCAAGAAGCTTCCCATTCCCGGAGTGGAACTCAAAGGCGTTTTTACGGTGTCGAACCTCAACGAGGCCATGGCCATTAAACAGGGGCTTGCAGATGGCGAGGTGGAAAAGGCCGTGGTCATCGGTGCCGGTGCCATAGGACTCGAGATGGCGGAAGCCTTGGCCGATCTATGGGGTATTGAGACCACGGTTATCGAAGTGGCGGACCAGATCCTGCCTGGCATCATCAGCCCCAATATGGCTCAAATGGCCCAATGTCATCTTGAAGAAAACGACATCACCGTGCGTTTGGGAGAAAAGGTGCGGCGAATCAGCGGATCGGATCGGGTGGAGGGCGTTATCACCGATAAGGGGTCCATTGAGGCGGATATGGTGATCATGGCCGTGGGCGTTCTACCCAACAGTTCCCTGGCCAAATCGGCCGGGCTTGAAGTCTCGGAAAGTGGCGCCATTTTGGTAAACGATCGGATGCAGACATCGGACCCGTTGATCTTCTCGGGAGGGGATTGTGTGGAGGTCCAAAACCTGATTACCGGAAAGCCGGGCTACTTTCCCTCCGGTTCTCTGGCCAACCGACAGGGACGGGTGATCGGTACCAATCTGGCGGGAGGAGACGCCAGATTTGAAGGTGCCGTGGGAACCTTCATTATCAAAATTTTTGAAATGTCCGTGGCCAGCGCTGGTTTGAGTCTCGAGGGCGCCAAGAGGGAAGGGTGGGATGCTCTCAGTGTCTTCGTGTCCCAGTTTGACCGGGCGCACTTCTATCCGGAAAAGGGGTTCATGTACATGGAGCTCATTGTGGATCGGGAAACGGAAAAAGTGCTGGGGGTCCAGGGGCTGGGTGGCATGTCAGATGCTGTTTTTGCTAGGGTTAATGCGGTGGCGGCCATATTGAAATACGGTCCTTCGACCGCTGACATCAGTAATCTGGAACTTCTCTATTCTCCACCTTTTTCAGCGGCAATGGATATTATAAACGCCCTTGGCAATACCGCTGAAAATGTCTTGAGAGGGAAAAACAAGTTGATTGACGTGGATCAGTTTGCCGAGATGTGGCGGGAAAAGGGTGCAAATAATGCCTTTTTTCTGGATTGCAGGGGGTGGGGGAATGCAAAACCTTTTGCCGAGAAATACCCTGAAGACTGGAAAAACATTCCTCAGGATGAACTGAGAAGGCGTATGGATGAAGTTCCGAAAGACAGGCCTGTGGTTCTTATCTGCAATACCGGTGTTCGATCTTATGAAGCACAGTTGAACCTGCGACAGAAAGGGATTACCAATACCTATAATCTTCAGGGAGGCATGTCCACCGTAAAGAAATGGGGATTGGATATCTGAATGAAGGAGGGTTTGGCACATGGATTTCAGCGTCATGCAAAAAGCGCTAAAGGATTGTTCCCTGTTTCAAGATCTGGACCAGGGGCAACTGGGTCTTTTGGCCATGAATGCGGTGGAAAGAGAGTTTGCCGCTGAGGAATTTGTTTACAGGCAGGGAGATGTTGCCGACGGTTCTTTCGCCCTGATTGTATCAGGGAAATTGGAGGCAACGACCCACCAGGGGTATGTTTTGAAAACCCTCGGTGCCGGTGAAATTATCGGTGAAGTGGGTACCATCAGCCAGCAGGGAAAACGTACCATTACCTTGAAAGCAGTTGCGCCGGTAACCCTTTTGCAGTGGAAAATGGATGATATCCATAAGACGTCTCCGTCGCTCCTAAAAAAGCTTAAAGACCTGGCATGGCGGCGAATTAAGGATTTCAATGAGTAGTTTTGAGAATGTCTCCTTGCAATGGATGAAACGCTCTGCTATTCTGGTTCCTATGGAATAAAGAGAGGTCCTACTTCAGGAAAGAAAGGGGGTGAATTCCAGAAGGTACTCGTTTTTTCTTGGCTGAAACCTGTAAATTCTAAAGGAGGGTTACCATGGGTGGAAGTACATACAAAATTATCGAGTTAGTGGGTACCAGTGATGATTCATGGGAAGATGCCGCAAAAACAGCAATTGAGACTGCCGGTGAAAGCCTG
This sequence comes from Thermodesulfobacteriota bacterium, assembly GCA_028278625.1. The sequence goes on along the minus strand of JANQDY010000208.1, from coordinate 13,656 downwards.
AAGGATCTGCGGGTAGCGGAAGTGACCAAGCTGGATGTCACTATTGAAAATGGCAAGATAACCTCATTTAGAACTCGGTTGAACGTCTCATTCAAGTATGCAAAATAGTGCGTGAAAAAACCAAAGACCCCTTGGGCTTGGCCCCCTGTCTCACTTGAAAAAACCAAGGAGTATCGCCAAGTATGGACAGAAACAGACTGACGGTACTTGATCAGATCGCGGCATCGGACAAAGTCCGAAGAAAGATCATTGACGCCGCAAGCAGCCTATATGCCCGGAAAGGTTTTGGGGCGACCTCCATTCAGGAAATCTCTGAAACCGCAAATGTGGCCCTTCCAGTTACCTACCATTATGTCAAGAAGAAATCCGGGATCATGCGGCTTATCATGGAAGATGTGCTGCGGGTTTTCCAGGAAAGCCTCCTTGAGGAGATCAAGGGGATTGCGGATCCGGTGGAGAAGCTGGCCATTGCCGTGATTCTCTACATGAGAATTATGGACCGGCAACGGGAGAAGGTGCTACTGATCTATCAGAAATCCGGTTCCCTTGACAGGGGCTCGAAAAAGCGGATCATGGCCCTTGAAGTGGCGTTGAGTGAGGTGTTTTCAAGTATCATTGGCGAGGGGATTGCGCGAGGGGTCTTTAAAAGCGTTGATGTGGATCTCATGGCATACAACATCCTGATGCTGTCGCAGATGTGGATCCTGAAACACTGGCATTTCAGAAAACGACTGACTCTGGACAAGTATATTGACCGGCAACTGACGATCATCATGGATGCGCTTGGCGCAAAACAATAGGGCCCGGTTATCCTTCCTTTTTCAGGACCAGAAGACATCTTTCGGATTTTCCATTTTTAAGGGTATACGGTTTCAAACCAAGAATTAGGAGAGGCCCCTCCTTTAATAGGGCTTCACAATCCCTTAGTATCTCTTCAAACCGGCTTCCGAGAAATGCAACCAGCAGGCCACCGGGACCGAGGAAAGGGTTGCACAGCCCCACAAGCCTGGGCAGTGGCGCCATGGCCCGTGATGTTATGATGTCAAACCGGGTGTGTGGAAGTGATTGGGAAAGGTTTTCCATCCGGTCGCCTATGACCGTGATGTTTTTCAAAAGGCAATGCCTGATGACGTGTCTTAAAAAGCTTCCTTTTTTTTGGTTTGATTCAACCAGAAACGATGCCAAATCGGGCTTGCAGATCTTAATCGGTATGGCGGGAAAACCGGCCCCTGAGCCCACATCGAGGTGAAGTCCCCTTGCCGGAAGATAAGGGAGGGGCATAAGGGAATCGGCGACCAGTTCATCCATGATGCGTTGGGTGGATGTGAGGCCCGTCAGGTTCATGCGTTTGTTCCATAAGGAGAGCTCCCTAACGAAAACAAATAGAAGATCCTTTTGTTCTGGAGAGAGGGAGGTCTCGATTCCCTCAAAAGATAATTCCGTGTCCCTCATTTCTTCTACAACATCTTAGATCACGACGCTTCTTTTAATGATGGCAACCGCTTCTTCCGGCGAATCCACAACCTGAAAGATGTCGAGGTCCGATTCGGCAATGGTCTTTTCTTTCTGCAACACCCCTTTCATCCACTCAACCAGCCCTCCCCAGAAATCCGAGCCCACCAGGACGACCGGAAAATGCCGGATCCTTTTTGTTTGAATGAGCGTCAGGGCTTCAAAAAGCTCATCAAGAGTGCCGAAGCCGCCCGGCATGATAACATAGGCGACGGCATATTTGACAAACATGACTTTCCGGATGAAAAAATACTTGAAACTCAGGCGGACGTTGGCGTACTTGTTCGGTTGTTGTTCATTGGGCAACTCGATGTGGAGACCTACGGATTTTCCTTTTGCCTTGGCAGCGCCCAGATTGGCGGCTTCCATGACGCCGGGGCCTCCGCCGGAAATGACGTTGAATCCGCTTTCCACCAGAAGTTGTGCCACCGTGACGGTCTTATTGTATACGTCACTTTCAGGGGCGGTCTGGGAGGATCCAAAAATGCTGACGGCGGGGTACGCTTCCGGCATTTCTTCGAAACCTCTTACGAATTCGGACATGATCTGAAACATGCGCCACGATTCTTTCAGGCTTAAATCGTCAACGATATATTGCTTATCCCTCATGATATCGGCCCTTTCTTTTTATTATGCCATATGCCAGCTTTTGTGATATGATAATAAAAAATGGCTTAGGATAATAAGCTTTGAGCCGTGTTTGTGTCAAGGGTTGACACGATGTGGGTGTGTGCCGCCAATTGGCACGTAAGAACGGAGCCATATGAGAAAAAAGCTGTGTTGAAGAAGGCAAGGAGGTCGGCTATTGGAACGAGTTGCGCGCGTTACCGAGATCATTGGTGCCTCTACCGTTAGCTTCGATGAGGCAATCAGGACCGGTTTTGAACGGGCCACCAAAACACTGAGGGGTATCACGGGCCTCAGGGTTCTGGAACAAAGAGTCGCCGTTGAAAATGATACCATACGTGAATATCGCGTCAGAATGGAAGTGATCTTTGTTCTTGAAACATGATTGAGTGATCCAGAGGAAGTGATTATGAAAAAAGAGAAGGGTCAGGGACCTGCCCGTGATGCCGAACAGGATTTCCTGAGGGAAATCAGCAATAATCAGTTCGGAGGCAGGGACCAGCAACAGATTTTTCTGGAGGGCATCGGCCCATCTTCCCAAGAGGAAGACATTCAGATCAATGTGGGTGAGCGGGTTAGAAGGGTGCGGAATGACCGGGATTTGACGCTGGAAGATATCTCACAGCGAACGGGCCTGGACGTGTCCCTGTTGGAGCGGATCGAAGACGGCAGTGTGGCACCACCCCTTGGAACGGTCATCAAACTGGCCAAGGCCCTAGACCTCAAAATGGGATATTTCATATCCGGGGAAGAAGGGAAGCCCTACACCGTTGTGCGAAAAAGTGACCGCAAGGTGGTTTCCCGTTACAATTCCAAAAGGAGCAAGTATTACGGATACGGATATGAATCCCTGGCCCCGCAGAAAAAGGACCGGCATATGGAGCCTTTTCTTGTTTCCCTGGAACCTTCGGAATCCGATGAAGAGCGGTCCACCCATGATGGGCAGGAATTCATTTACGTTCTTGAAGGTGTCATGGAAGTCAGGCTGGGTGACGAGGTTTACGTGCTTGAGCCGGGTGATTCCATCTACTACGATTCCACGGTGCCGCATCTTGTTAAGAATCACGGCAATCAGTTGACCCGCATTTTGGCGGTTCTCTATTCAGAAGGATAATTCAGGAAATGATTGCGTTTGATTTGGAATGTTCCGAGGGGCATCTTTTTGAAGGGTGGTTTGATAGCCACCAATCGTTTGAGGAACAGAATGCGAAAGGTCTCGTCACATGTCCATACTGTGAAAACGCCAATGTCAGGAAGGTCCTCTCCCCGGTGGCGGTCAAAACATCCCAGCCAGATGAACCGGCCCAACCAACAGGTATCAATTACCAGCAACTGGCGAAAGAAGTTGTTGAATACATTAAAAACAACTCGGAAGATGTGGGAACCGGGTTTGCCAGCGAAGCACTAAAGATCCATTACGGCGCTGCGGAGAAAAGAAGCATCCGCGGATCGGCGACCGAGGAAGAAGAAAAGACCCTCAAAGACGAAGGCGTGGCTTTTTTCAAAGTCCCCATGCCCGTGACAGACCCTGAAAAGAGCAATTAAGGCCGTGAGGAGAATGAATATGGGAAGAATAAGAAAGGCGATTTTCAGTGTAACCGATAAAACGGGGATTGTGGAATTTGCAAAGGCCTTGAGCGGCTTTGACGTGGACATTCTCTCCACGGGGGGAACGGCCAGGGTCCTTCGGGATGGCGGCATTTCCGTGACCGATATTTCGGCCTATACCGGGTTTCCGGAAATGATGGATGGCCGGGTTAAGACCTTGCATCCCAAAGTCCATGGGGGGCTTCTCGGTTTGCGGGATAACCCGGATCATGTAAAGGTCATGGCAGAACACGGGATTTACGGGATTGACCTGGTGGTGGTGAACCTGTATCAATTTGAAAAAACCGTGGCGGGAGAAGGGGTCACCCTGGAAGAAGCCATTGAAAACATCGATATCGGCGGTCCCTCCATGCTGCGATCCGCTGCCAAGAATTTCAGGGACGTGACGGTCATTGTGGATCCGGATGACTATGCCGGCGTGCTCGGAGAGATGGAAGCCTCGGAAGGGGAAACCCACTTGACAACACGGTTTCGATTGGCCAAAAAAGTCTTTCGTCTGACCCATGAATATGATGGTGCCATCAGCCGGTACCTTGAAAAAGCGCAACTCTAAGTGGAAGTGAGGCTGCTTTCCTTTTGGCGGTTCACAAGAGCTCTTTTTTCTTTTTCATGGCACGGCATGTTCTTGTGAACATGCCGGCTTTTTTTTTGGCAGTAAATGGCTTGAAACACTCGGCAGCTCCCCGACCCATCCAATGCTTCTTTCTCAGGCCAACTGGCGTATCGGCAGTTTAAATCGCAGAAATCCATTTGTGTCTTGCCTTTCGGTTGGAAAATTCTAAGGTTCTGATCCTTTGATAATTGCAATGATGTTTCGCTTGATTCGCTGAAGACCCGGTCTTGCAAGAGCTGTTTTGCCGAACCGAGTCCTGAATTCCATGATGTCCATCCTCAAAAAATCCGTCACGGCGGGAAGCGAAACCTCCTTTTCCGTTTTGGCGCCATTAAATGGGCAGGCTTCCTGGCAGATATCGCAGCCCAAAAAGCATGGGCCCATCCTTTTTCCCGTCCCAGAATCCAAGTCGCCTTCATGTTCAATGGTGAGGTAAGAAAGGCATTTGGCGGCATTGAACCGCCAGGGACCTTCGAGGGCACCGGTCGGGCACGCATCCAGACAACGGGTACAATCGCCGCAAAGGTCTTTTGCCACTGGGTTTGTGGATTCAAAGGGGAAATGTGCGGTGGTCAGGATTTCAGCCAGGAAAACATAGGAACCATACCCTGGAACAATAAGCATGTTGTTTTTTCCAAAAAGGCCCATGCCGGCACGGTAGGCGAAACTTCGCTCGAGAATCGGCGCCGAATCGACACAGACCCGCGTTTTTGCACCCGGATGTGACGCCTCTACTTCCAAGGCAAGCGCTCGGGCTTTTTTTCGAAGGCGATGGTGATAATCCTTTTTCAAAGGCTCGCTGTAACGGGCTACGGCAAAGCCCTCCGGTGTACAAGGTTTCCTTTCACCATATGGATAGGCAAGACTGATGATGGTTTGGCAATTGGGAAGCAGTTTCGAAGGGTCTTCTCTCAAATCCCGGTGCCTTTGAAACCACCCCATCTGACCAAATTTTCCGGCATCAATCCACTGAGACAGCGCATCGAGAAACAGAGGTGATTCACAAGGGGAAACCCCCGACGCAACGAAGCCCAGATCTTTGGCGCGTTCGGCAACGTCCATCAAAACGGGGTGAGGCTTTCGCAGCCTTCTTTTGTCACCAGAATGGTCTGCTCAAACTGTGCGGAAAGGGCCCCATCCAATGTGACGGCGGTCCAGCCGTCGTCCAGTATTTTGAGCCTTTTTGTACCCAGGTTTATCATGGGTTCAATGGTGAACACCATTCCGGGAATCAACTCAATGCCTTCACCACGGTTGCCGTGATGGGGTACCTGAGGCGGTTCGTGAAAATCATATCCAACGCCATGACCCACAAACTCCCTGACCACCGAACACCCTTCCTTTTCCGCATAGGATTGAATGGCGAAACCGATGTCTCCGATCCGGTCTCCCGGTCGGACCGCCGCCATCCCCCTTCGAAGACATTCGCGAGCCACGTTGACGATCTTTCTGGCGGCTGACCCCGGTTCCCCCACAAAAAAGGTTTTGTTGGCATCAGCGTAATATCCGTTCAAAATCGGGGTCACGTCCACGTTCACGATATCCCCTTCTTCAAGAATCCTGTCACCGGGAATGCCGTGGCAGATGACTTCGTTTACGGAAACACAGACGCTCTTGGGAAAGCCACGGTAGCCTAATGGTGCTGGCGTGGCACCGTTTTTGACGGTATAATCGTGAACCAGGGTATTGATGTCATCCGTTATCATGCCGGGACAAATGGCGTTTTCAACCAGATCGAGTGTCTCAAGGGCAAGAGAGCCCGTTTTCCTAATCGCTTCAATGTCCTTTGTTCCTTTGAGCTGAATGCCGTGTTTTTCAAGGTATGCCGCTTTGCTATTGATCATGGCGGCAGCCGTCTTTTTGTTAAGACAGCATTTTTTGTATTTCAATCCGCTGCCGCAGGGGCAGGGATCATTCCGGCGCACTTTGGCGCTTTTTCTTTTCATGGGTGTTTCAAACCTCGGATATCAGAATTCGGCACTCCACCGGACTGTTGATTCAATTTGTTAAACCTTGAATCGTGTGTCAGGGAGTGATATAAGGGCTGCACTATAACAGGGCATGGTTGCAAGGTCAATGATCCGTGAGTCTGTTCATCAAACGGGAACCACGAAGACGAAATTAACATTAATAGAGACAATATGGGAAAAGGCAAAGAAAAGACCGCGTTGATACTGGGTGTTTCAGGCCAGGACGGTGCCTATTTGGCAGCCTTTCTCCTGGAGAGGGGATACCGGGTCGTCGGCACATCCCGGGATGCACAGATGTCTTCCTTTTCAAATCTGAAACGCCTTGGCATTTTCGGCCGGGTGGAACTTGAATCCGTATCCCTGAACGACTTTCGAAGCGTACTCCAGGTGTTGAAGAAGGTTCACCCGGGAGAGGTCTATAATCTTGCCGGCCAGACGTCTGTGGGGCTCTCTTTTGATCAGCCCGTGGAATCCTTTGAAAGCATCAGCATCGGAACCCTCAACCTTTTAGAAGCCATTCGGTTTTTGAACATTCCCGTCCATATCTACAATGCAGGTTCCAGCGAGTGTTTCGGAAACACCGAAGGTGTCGCCGCCAACGAGGAAACACCTTTTCATCCCAGGAGCCCGTATGCTGTCGCAAAAGCGGCCGCTTTTTGGCACGTGGACAATTACCGGGAAGCCTACGGACTGTTTGCCTGCTCGGGACTGCTGTTCAATCACGAATCGCCGTTACGGCCCGAGCGGTTTGTCACCCGCAAGATTGTCAATGCGGCCTGTCGTATCGCCAAAGGAAGCGGTGAAGTCCTCGAACTGGGAAACATAGAAGTGGAGAGAGACTGGGGATGGGCCCCTGAATACATTGAGGCCATGTGGCGCATGCTTCAACAAAGAAGCCCAAAGGACTTTGTGATCGCAACGGGCCAAACCAACAAGCTGGCAGACTTTGTTCGGGAGGCCTTTGGTGCGGTTCACCTGGATTGGCGGGACCACGTGAGAACCAGTAAAAGCCTGTTCCGTCCCACGGATATCCTAACGGTGAGGGCTGACCCTGGAAAAGCGGAGAGAGAACTGGGCTGGAAAGCCCGGTTTAAAATGAAAGACGTGGCACGAAAGATGGTGGAAGAAGAACTCAGAAGTGTTTGAGAACCGGCCACAGACATAATTGGGAGCGAGCTTATGAAGAGAGCACTGATTACCGGTGTTACCGGTCAGGATGGCGCATATCTGGCGGAACTTCTGTTGAAAAAGGGTTATGAGGTTCACGGCATCAAGCGAAGGGCGTCCCTGTTTAATACGGATAGAATCGATCACCTGTACCAGGATCCCCACGAATCGGACAGGCGATTCGTGCTGCATTACGGAGATCTGACCGACTCAACCAATCTCATCCGAATTATTCAGCAGGTTCAGCCGGACGAGATTTACAACCTGGCGGCCCAGAGCCATGTTCAGGTATCCTTTGAAACGCCTGAATATACCGCTAATGCAGACGCTTTGGGGACCCTGCGGATTCTCGAGGCCATCCGTATCCTGGGGCTTGAAAAAAAGACAAGGTTTTACCAGGCATCCACTTCGGAGCTGTACGGCATGGTGCGGGAAACGCCCCAAAACGAAAAAACACCTTTCTATCCCCGGTCCCCTTATGCGGCGGCCAAGCTTTACGCCTACTGGATCACCGTCAACTACCGGGAGGCGTACGGGATTTTCGGCTGTAACGGCATTTTGTTCAACCACGAGTCTCCCATAAGGGGTGAGACCTTCGTGACCCGGAAAATCACCCGGGGGCTGGTGCGGATAAAGCTGGGACTTCAGGATTGTCTCTATTTGGGTAACCTGGAGGGAAAACGGGATTGGGGGCACGCAAGGGATTATGTTGAATTGATGCACCTGATGCTTCAGCAGGAGCAGCCGAAAGATTATGTCATTGCCACCGGCAAGCAGTATTCGGTCCGGGATTTTGTCGATGTGGCGGGGAAAGAGGTCGGTTTCCACATGCGCTGGGAAGGGACGGGCGTTGATGAAAAGGGGTATGATCAGAAAACCGGAAAATGCATTGTCGCCGTTGATAAGAGATACTATCGTCCCACCGAGGTGGAAACACTTTTGGGAGACGCCTCCCTGGCCCGGGAGGTGCTGGGCTGGAAGCCCAAAACGACTTTTAAAGAGATGGTGGCAGAGATGGTGGCTCAGGATCTGAAAGAGGCAAACCGTGATCTGCTCTGTCAAAAAGAAGGATTTTCCATTAAAAATTACTATGAATGATATATTGTCCTGATAAGTGCCAAAAAGGTGTTGACACAAAGCGCCTTCGCTGATATTTAAATATGTTTTTAATTTTGTGCGGCTCCTTGTCCCCGGTTGCGGGGACCAACCCTCTTAAAACTCTTTTTGAGGGATAATGGCCGGAAGGAGAAATAAGAAATGAGATACTATGAAACCCTTTATATCATCAACCCGAATCTGGCGGAAGAGGACTACCAAAATGTCGTCGCCAAATTTACCAATGTCGTGGAAAAGAACGGCGGCGTTGTAACGAAGGTGGATGAGTGGGGGAAAAAGACGTTAGCCTACGACATCAAGAAGTTTGACAAAGGCTTTTATGTGCTGCTGCAATATTGCGGAGAAGCGGGTTTGACGGCGGAACTCAAAAGAGAAATGAGTCTGGATGACAGGGTACTGAAATACCAGACCATCAAGTTGAGTGACAATGCCGATCCTGAGAAACTGAAGCCGGAGCCCGGTCCAGAAGAATCCGAACCGACTGAGGCGGTCGAAGCCGGGGCAGATTCAAAAGGAACAGATACAGAAAACGAGGGCGAAAAAGATGGCGTATAATCGATCATTCAACAAGAGCGGCGGTGCAAATAGGGGCAGATTCCGAAAGACTTACCACCGGCGGAAGGTATGCAAATTTTGTGCGGACAGCAGCCTTTCCATTGATTACAAAGATGTCAAGATTCTCAGGTATTTCACCACGGAACGGGGTAAAATTACGCCGCGCAGGATTTCCGGGAATTGTGCCAAGCATCAGCGCATGCTGACGGTGGCCATCAAGCGGGCCAGGAATATCGCGCTGTTACCCTACACAACCTCTATCGTCAGATAGTCTCGACACCACAAAAAAGTGCTGTGAATGCGCTTGAGAGCACTTGAGGCTTTTTGCCATCCCTGAAATCCGATGAAAATGACAGATGTACTGGGGTGTTTAGGAGGGGCAGCGTTCCTTCTTCTTGCCTCAGCCTGGATCCCTTTGATAGGCCCTTTCTTCAGTCTTCTGACACCATTGCCGTTTCTCTGTTACACAACCAGCCTCGGCCTGAGAGAAGGGATCAAGCTTTCGGCCATCGTGGTCTTTACCATTGGGCTGATTGCCAATCTGATGGGTCAACCGCAGGTGATCATCTTTGTCATTGAATTCAGCATCATCGGGATGGGCTTGTCGGAACTTTTCAGGCGGGAACTGCCCTTTGGCCAGACATTGCTGCTGGCGACGGCTCTAATGTTGCTGCTGGGCGTGGGGCTTCTTTTTTTCATTGGTCTCTCCAAAAACATGGGACCCATTGAGATGATTCTTGCCTACATGGCGGAGCACTTAAATGCCACGATCGGGGCCTACAGGGATATGAATGCCGATGGATCGGACGCAAAGGCTTTGGAGACATATGCGAAAGCCTTTATGCTGGTTATTTCGAAGATTTATCCGTCCCTTATGATTATCGGTACCGGTTTTGCGCTATGGTTGAACATCGTTATTGCCAAGCCGCTTTTCAAATTGCGGCATCTCATTTATCCACGGTTTGAACCCATGGACCGCTGGCAGTCCCCCGAATGGTTGGTGTGGGGCGTCATCGCTTCCGGGTTTGCGCTTTTTTTGTTATCAGGGACCATCGAATTTCTGGCCATAAATGCCCTGATTGTTATTTTGGCCATCTATCTTTTTCACGGGCTATCCATTGTGCTGTTCTTTTTGAATAAGTACAGGGTCCCCACGTGGATCAGAATCGGTGCGTACGTATTGATCATGATACAACAGCTTTTTTTTGTGGTGCTGGTACTTGCCGGTCTGTTTGACCAGTGGGCCGATTTCAGGAAAATTCATAGAAGAGCCGATAGCTGAAGTTGACGGAGGAAAATGAAATGGAAGTAATCTTAAAACAGGACGTTGATGAACTGGGTCTTGAAGGGGACATTGTCAAGGTGGCCAAAGGCTATGCCCGAAACTATCTGATTCCCCAGTCCATGGCCTTGGAAGCCACGGAGCACAATCGTAAGGCCCTTGAAATGCAGCGGAAAAAGATTGCGTTGAAACGGGTGAAGGTGAAAGAGCAGGCGGAAAAAGCAAAAGCCGCCATGGAAGAGGTTGTGTTGACCTTCACGCAGAAAGCGGGAGAAGAAGGAAAACTGTACGGCTCGGTTACCACAATGGACGTTGCAGCCAAACTCAAAGAGCGGGATATCGATATTGAGAGAAGGAAAATCGTGCTGGAAAAACCGATTAAGGAACTGGGCGAATTTCAGGTGGAAGTGAAGATTTATCCCGAAGTCACGGCGGCCATCAAAGTGGTTGTAAAAGCGGAAGAGGAAGCCCCGGAAGAATAAACAGCCCCGTCTTTTTAAGGTTTTGGTTTCATGCCTTTGAACAACAGTCAAACTGCCCTTTCTTCGGCCAAGGTTCCACCTCAAAATATGGAAGCGGAACAGGCCGTGCTGGGAGGTATCCTTCTAAATAACGATACCATGAACCAGCTCATGGACATTCTTTCGCCCGATGATTTCTATCGGGAGGCCCATGCCGCGGTTTTCGACGCCATGGTTCATCTTTACAATGAGAGTGAGCCCATTGATGTCATAACCCTTTCTGAAGCACTCAACAAGAAGGAGGGCCTGGAAAAGGCGGGCGGCATCGAGTATCTGGCGGTTTTGGTGGAATCGGTCTCCACTTCGGCGGGAATTGCGTATCACGCGGAGATCATCCGGGATGCGTCCGTGCGCAGGCGACTGATTTCCGAGTGTTCAAACATTTCGGAATTGTGCTTCAGGGAGCAGGATGAGACTGACGATCTTCTCGAAAAGGCGGAACAAAGAATTTTCAATATTGCCGAATCCCAGATCAAGGAAGGCTTTCAGGGGCTGAACCAGGTCATCAAAGGGAGCATGGAAAAGGTGGTGAAAGCCGGGGAGTCACAAGGATTCCTGACGGGCGTTACCACCGGGTTCGAATATTTTGACCGCCTGACGGCCGGTCTTCAGCCGTCTGACCTGATAATCGTCGCGGGCAGACCGAGTATGGGCAAGACCGCACTGGCCTTGAACATGGGATACAATGCGGCCAAAAACACAAAAAAAGGGGTTGCCGTCTTCTCCCTCGAGATGTCGCGTCAGCAGTTGGGTATCCGATTGTTGGGATTTGAATCCAGGATTGATGCCACCCGTTTGAGAACCGGAAGGCTCAAAAAACACGAGTGGCAGGATTTGATCGACGCCGCCGATCGTCTTTCGGAGATCCCCATTTTCATTGATGACAGCTCGGCCATCAGCGTGCTGGAAATGAAGGCGAAATGCCGAAGACTCAAAAAAAGAGGCGAACTGGCACTTGTGATCATCGATTACATGCAACTGATCCAGGGCAGACGGTCAGCGGAGTCCCGACAGCTTGAGATGTCGGAGATTTCCAGGGCACTCAAGGGGTTGGCGAAAGATCTCGATATTCCGGTGGTGGCACTGTCGCAGCTCAATCGAAAGGTTGAGGACAGACCGAACAAACGGCCTCAGCTGGCGGACTTAAGAGAAAGCGGCGCCATTGAACAGGACGCGGACGTGATTGTTTTTATCTACCGGGACGAGTTTTATAACCCCCAATCGGAAGAAAGCCAGAATATCGCGGAAATCATCATCGGAAAACAGAGAAACGGCCCCACCGGCACCGTAAAACTGACCTTCTTAAAAGAGCTGACCCGGTTTGAAAATTTTGTTCAGGAAGACGTCCCCATGTAGTGTCCACCCCGTCAGGCGCTTCTCCATCCCGCGGAGCGCATCTTGCGATTCCCTTTTCCCATAACCAGGCATTCACATCCGGGCAATGAATTAACGAGTCCAATGCCCTTTTCCGGTCCCATGACAAATACGGTCGTGGAGAGGGCATCCGCGTCCATGGCTGTTCCGGCCCAAACGGAGACGCTGGTGGTCTTATGGGGCGAATAGCCGCTTTTAGGATTCACAATGTGATGGAACATCTTTTCCCTGTCAAAGTAGACCTCATAGTTTCCGGATGTTGCAATGGCGCCGTTGGTCATTCTTATTTTGTCCGGATACTTCTGTTTTTTATGGGGGTCTTGAACGGCAATGGTCCAGGGTTTGCCGTCCTGCCTGTGTCCGAAAGTTCGAATGTCGCCACCCGCGTTGATCAGATAGTTCTTGACGCCGTGTTTGAAAAGAACATCCGAGGCCCTATCGACAATATACCCTTTGGCAATGCCGTCCAAAGTGATGCCCATGCCCGGTTTTTTGAACAGAAGGCTGTTTCCTCTAATCTGGATATCGCCGGCATTCACCAGTTTCAGGGCCTCGCGTATCTCCCTCCCGCTGGGTTGTGACGGTGATTTCCCTGAAAAACGCCGCTGGTACAGGTCGACGACCGGTTTCACCGATATGTCAAAGGCGCCGTTGCTGATACGGTAATGGGAGAGGGCCTGTCCTACAACTTTTGACATGTCCGGCGGAACATCATCCAGACGTCCTTCACGATTCAACTGGGCAACGGCGGTTCTGCTGTCGAAACGGCTCATGTCCCGGGTCAGTCGATCCATCTCCTCAAATGATCTGCCAATGGCTTCCTGGGCCTGATCCGGTGAAGTATGCAGGAGTGTCATGGATACAAAGGTCCCCATGGCGGTCCTGGTTTCGGAAACCTTGTGCAGTTTCCCGTCAAACCTGATTGTTTCGGCGGAAGCGGGAATCGCCACCGCCGCGGAAAGACCGATTCCCAGCATGCCGGAGAGCTTCAAGAACTCTCTTCGATCAATATCTTCTTTTAATCGTCGCATCCTCTTTTCCATTACTTTTTTCCTCCATGTGGCCGAAAGCCACAAAAGGTCTCTTGATTTGCGTGTTATTTCTTCTGGGTATTCAATAGGGTCATGGCCTGTTCAATGTCGCGTTCAATCTGTGCAACCAGATCCTCAAGGGATTTAAACGTCTTTTCATCTCTCAAACGTTCGATGAACAAGATCCGAATCTTTTTCCCCAATAAATCCTCGTTGAAATTAAGAATGTGGGTTTCAACGGAGAGGGCACTGTCTCCGAAAGTCGGATTGTAGCCGATAT
>JANQDY010000194.1 GCA_028278625.1 Thermodesulfobacteriota bacterium | reverse complement strand
TCCGCTGGGTCGTTTTTGCACGCCTGATGATTTGGGCGCGGCAGCACTTTTTTTGGCTTCTGATGAGGCTTCCAATATCACGGGCGTTTGCCTGGAAGTTGATGGGGGTCGGTGCATTTAGGCCGGGATACGCGAGGCAAGCGCCAGTGCCCTCGCTGAGACGGGCAGTGAGTGCCCCGCCTGAGATTGTCGGCGTTCTGGGTGAAAGGGAAATGAAAGGAGAATGATATGAAGCGAATCGGTTTTATCGGTGTGGGAAGCATCGGAGCTCCCATGGCCAGATGCCTTTTGCGGGGCGGGTATGACCTGACGGTTTGTGATAAGCAAGGGGCCGTCTTGGAAGGCTTCCAAAAGATGGGGGCCGTCGTCACGCAAAAGCCTTCTGACTGCGCCGACAATGAAATGGTGATCATCATGGTTGCCAATGATTCTCAAGTTCGAGAAGTCGTGCTGGGAGAGAACGGGCTGCTGGAGGCGGTCAATGAAGAGAATCCGCCTGTTTTTGTCATCATGAGTACGGTGATGCCCCAAACCATCCATGACTTGGCCGGGCAGTGCAAGATGAGAGGAATAAACGTTACAGACGCACCCGTGAGTGGAATGCCGGTCCTGGCAGAAGAAGGCAAGCTGACCATATTTGCCGGTGGGGAGAAGGGAATTGTGGATCGTTTGCTGCCCGCTTTCGGGAAAATGGCCAAAAGCATTCACCATACCGGAGGTCTCGGTACTGGTGAGATCACAAAGATTATCAATAATATATACGGGTTGAGCAATTTATTCTTGACGGTTGAGGCCATGCGCATCGCCAAAAACCACGGAATGGACCCCAAAAAGCTGGCCGCCATATACGAGACCAGCACGGCCCGCAATTTTTATACGGGCAACTGGGACAAGGCAGTCGAAATTTTTCGATTTTTTTCCCAGAATTTGGAGTTGTCCACTGTCTTAGTTGATATTACTGAAAAAGATCTGGTGTATGCGCAACAACTGGCGGAGGAGGCCGATATTTCCTGTCCGCTCCTTGACCATATCGTTCAAGCGGCGGAAAGTATGGCGCCGGATGAGATCAAGGAACAGTGGAACGCCATCGATTGAGGAAGGTTCACCATAAACCAGGGTTTGACAAGAACCCTCAGATGGATCTGATGGAGGTAGAAAGATGAAGAGAGTCTCGGTGATTTTGAGTATTGTGGCGGTAGCTTTATTGCTGGTAGGCAACGTCCATAGCGGTGAACAATCTCAATGGAGGATGTGGCAGCTATTCGGGGAAATCCGCAAGGATCCCATGTGTCAGAGATGGGTATTTCCGCCCTTGGACTACGAACAAACTTCCCAAAGGATCTTTGAGAGATCCGGTAAGCGATTGAAAATCAATGTGATGACTCCCCATGAACTGGGTTTGAAGGGAACGGAATTGTTCCGCGCTTTGAAGGATGGACTCATTGAGGTGGGTGAGATCGTCTTCCCTTACGTCAGTGCTGAAGTACCCTGGGTTGGAATTGTCGATCTTCCCTATATCATTCAAGACACCTACAACGACCACCCAAAGCTCATTGAATTGATCCGCCCGGATTTCGAGAAGCTGTGCGCTGAATACGACACCACCCTTTTGGCGATAAACCGCATGTTCCCAAATCCCGTAACTGCCGTTTACACCAAAAAGCCGATCAAAAGTCTGAAAGATCTTAAAGGGTTGAAGTTAAGGGTCATGAGCCCTTACCACCGTGGCGTCCTCGAAAAGGCCGGCGCTGTTCCCGTGTTTATGCCTTGGGCCGAAGTCCATATGGCCATCAAGACCGGAGTCCTTGACGGTTTGGCCACTTCCATCGGGCTTTCGTGGTTATACAAAATGAACGAGATGGGGATTTCCCATGAAACTCCCCTATGGCCGATTCCCATTACCAACGCCATCGTCGTCTCCAACAAGGCCTTGAAGGCGCTGCCCAAAGATCTGCAGGAGATCGTTCTGGATGAATGGCGCACTTTCTATGTCAACCGAAAGGACGCCACTGTTTACAATGTGCTTTTTGCCAACGAGAACAATCAACTGGATGTGCAGCAGGGGATGACGATAGCGCCGAAAAACCCGGAGATCTGGCAGGCTCTGGAAGGATATGCAAAAGAAACCGATTGGAATGCCTATGAGAAGAAGGCCGGTCCCAAAGGGGAAGAGATGCTTCAAAGGGTTCTTGAAACTTTTAGCAGAAAGAGACACGGTTCATAGGTAAGGGGCGCTGAAGAAAGGCGACGCTTTCCAGCGCTTTCCGACCGGAGAAGAGCACATGGCAAAATTTTTGGAGCGCGTTTTGGAAAAGATGGCAGTGGCCGGGCTGGCGGTCTCGGCCACGAGCATCGTAATCATGAGTCTGGTCATCGGCGCGGGGGCAATCTCACGCTATCTTCTGAATCGACCTTTCGGATGGTTGGATGAGTTTGCGGGAGGTCTCTTGTTGCCTGTATTCTTCTCGGGTCTGGCATATGTTTTCAAAGAAGATCAGCATATCAGGATAACGCTGATTGTGGACAGATTGCCCAGGAGAGGCAAAGATCTGTTCGCTGCCATCTGCAGCCTTCTGGCAATTCTTTACGGCAGTATCATGACCTATGAAGGTGTCAGGCTTGGAATGCAGATGCTGAAATACAACACCAGTTATGTCATTTTGCCTGTTTCCAAGTTCGCCAGCGAAGTCTTCTTGCCCATCGGCATGGCCATGTTTGCCTTGATGGGAATCGTTGTTCTCTTAGAACAGATAAAGAAGGGGATTTTCGGTGCTGGAGAATGAGAGGTACATTTTTTAAGAGGTCAACATGATTATACCATCCATTGGGCTCATCTCCGCAGTATATCTGGGCACCTTGGGGATTTTGCTAGCTTCAGGAGTCTTTCTCGGGGTGGCGGCGGGTTTGGTGGCCTATATCTCCATGCTCTTTCTGATTCAGGGGGGCGGTCATCATCTATTTGTGCAATTGGCATATAACCAGCTTCACGGCTTTATTCTGACGGCTGTTCCCGTGTTTGTTTTCATGGGTGAGATTCTTCTAAGGACCGGAATTAGCGACAAGTTGTATAACAGCATCTCGGTGTTAATGAGCCGTGTTCCCGGAAGGCTGCTGCACGTTAACGTCTTTTCATCGGCCATGTTTTCCGCCGTATCCGGTACCAGCACGGCCACGGTGGCCGCCATTGGCGCCGTGGCCCTCCCCGAACTTCAGAAACGCGGTTATGACAAAAGGATGTCTCTTGGATCTTTGGCCATCGCGGGGACCCTTGGCATGATGATTCCGCCAAGCGTGGCCATGATCCTCTATTCTTTTCTGACGGGCACTTCTTTAAGCAAGCTGTTTATGGCGGGGATCGTACCGGGGATCATACTCGCTTTTCTCTTCTCCGCCGTCATTGTCCTTCAGTCTCTAAAAAATCCGGACAGGGTTCAGGATACCTCCAGAGACGATCTGCAGGTTGAAAATAGCCGCCGCATTTCATTACTGGGAAAGATGAGAATTGCAGCAGGGATTCTTCCCGTAGTCTTTCTCATTGTCGCCATATTTGGATCCATCTATATGGGTATCGCCACCCCCACCGAAGCGGCGGGCGTTGGTGTTTGGGGGGCGTTGCTGATTGCGTTGATACAAAAGAAGCTGACCCTAAAAGTCATCATCGAGGCGGCCAAGCATTCTGCCATACTAAACTGTATCATAGGGATCATATTGATGGGTTCACTTGGGATGTCGTTCAGTATTTCACATCTGGGTGTGGGGCGAATGCTGGTTGAGACCATCGCATCATTGGACCTTTCCCCCACGGTGGTATTGATCTTGATGTACATCCTGTATTTCATTCTCGGTTGTTTCATGGATGGCATTTCTCTTATTCTGGTGACCGTGCCGCTTGCTTACCCCATCATTGTCAGCCTGAATTTCGATCCCATTTGGTTTGGGGTCGTTCTCGTGGTGACCATTGAATTGGCCATGGTCACTCCTCCCATCGGAGTGAATCTGTGGGTCTTGCAGGGGATTAGCGGGGAGAGCATGCAAACAACGGTTCGAGGCGTTCTCCCTTTCATTGTCGTTTTGATCGGTTTCCTAGTTTTGTTGAACATTTTTCCCCAGATTGCCACTTGGCTGCCCGGCATCATCTGAAGGGTTCTTAAACGGTGTTTTGATTGTATGAAAGGAGTATGGATAATGATAAACGGTTACATGGGTTCAATCATCAGGGTTGACCTCGGCAAATCAAAGACTTCCGAAGAGAAACTTTCGGAGGAAACCTTGAGAACCTGGATCGGTGGGTCCGGCCTGGGGGGCAAATATCTTTTTGAGGAAGTGTCGCCAAAGGTGGCCTGGAATGACCCGGAGAACCGTGTCATGCTCATGAGCGGCCCCTTGGCGGGAACAAGGGTGTCCGGGTCAGGGACTTTCTGTGCCTGCACAAAGGGTGCGCTCACCGGTGGGGCCACCTCGAGCCAAGCCAACGGGTACATGGGAGCATATCTCAAATTCTGCGGTTACGATGGCATGGTCATCCAAGGAAAGTCAGCGGATTGGGCATATCTCTATGTGGATGAACAGGGCGCCCGTTTGCGCGATGCCCGGCATCTCACGGGATTGGACACATGGGAGCTGCAGACAACGCTCCGAAGGGAGTTGGGCACCTCACGTAACAGTATTTTCGGTATTGGTCCTGCAGGTGAAAACCAGGTCAGATTTGCCGCTTTGGTGGGAGATGAAGGCCATGTGGTGGCCCACAACGGCGTGGGTGCCGTATTGGGCAGCAAGAAGCTGAAAGCCATCGTCGTGGCAAAAGGAAGATTGAAGGTGCCGGTGCACGACGGATCCCGGCTCGATGAATTGTCAAAGACAATGGTCAATGGGGCCAAGAAAGCAGGATTCGGTCCTTTGGTGGCGGAATGGGGCACGTGCGAGGTAACCCCGGTAATATACCGGCTCGGTGCTCTTCCGGTGAAAAACCTGACCACGAACATGTTTCCTGAATATGAAAAATTCACCGGCCGCCATCTGCGGCAGACCTTCGAGGTAAAGACCAGAACCTGCTGGAGATGCAGCATTGCGCACTGCCGCTGGATAAAGATCAACAAGGGGAAATATGCCGGGTTTGAAGGAGAAGAACCGGAATACGAGGGCATGTCCCTCATGGGTCCTCAGATCGGCCAGAAAGATCCTGCCGCTGCCGTTGTCTTGGCAAATATGGTCGACCGCCTGGGCATGGATGTAAATGAGAGCGGATGGGTTGTGGGCTGGGTGATGGAATGCTATGAGAAAGGTCTATTGGGAGGTCGGCAACTGGATGGTCTGGAAATGAAGTGGGGTGACGTGGAAGCCACTCGCTCTCTGCTGGAAAAAATCGCATATCGCCAGGGGATTGGGGACATGCTGGCGGAAGGGGTCAAGCGGGCCGCCGAAAGGGTGGGGGGTGAAGCAAAGTCTTGCGCGGTTTACACCCTCAAAGGGAACACGCCCAGGGGACATGACCACCGTGCCATATGGACCGAGCTCTTTGACACCTGCCTGTCAAATACGGGAACCATTGAATCCACGGGAGGGTCGTTGCGCTCTCAACAACACGATCTGGATCCCATTTCCAACCCGTTTGATTGGGAGCAGGTGGTCAAGCAGAATGCGCTTACAAACGGTCGCAGGATGTTCGAAGACTGTCTGGGCATCTGCCGCTTCAATGCGGAGGATATCCATCTGCTTGTGGGTTGCGTGCAAGCGGCAACCGGCTGGGATCTCACTCTTGATGAAGCCATGACAGTCGGGAGACGGGCAGTGAACTTGATGCGGATATACAATCTCCGCTCCGGCATCACCGCGGAGTTGGATGAGCCATCGAAGCGGTATGGTTCGGTGCCGGTGGACGGACCCGTGAAAGGGATCAGCAGCAGCGACATATGGGGAAGAATGAAAAGACGCTATTATGAATTGATGGGATGGGACCTCACAACGGGATATCCATTGGACATCACGCTAAAGGAGTTGGGGCTTGATCATCTGATTCCGCCCGAGGAAGCGTCAGTTTCACCATTAGAGGAGGCCCTGAGTAAAGGTGGGGAAGGGTAGAAGGATTCGGGTTCTCCTGAGTCTCATTTTGGCGCAATCAAAATTCAAGGAGCGCTCATTGACCGTCTTGTTGCCTGAAGGAAGTCGTATCAGTGAAGTCTGTGAGCGATTTCAAATACCCAAAGACGAACCCATTGCAGTCATCAGAAACGGCAGGATCGCCAACCGGGATGACCGCTTGAATGAAAACGATAGGCTGGTTATCCTGACCCTATTGGAAGGGGGATAAATCCCATAACTTTTTGAGCCACAAGATTCGCCGTTTAAGGATTCAGGGTCGTTGGTGATGCTTTGCCCTGGAATTCCGATATAAGGATCAAAAAAAATTGGAAATTTTTCAAAAAAGCCGCCAATTTTGATTTTTCATAAACTTTTCAGCATGTTGCCTGGGG
>JANQDY010000072.1 GCA_028278625.1 Thermodesulfobacteriota bacterium | reverse complement strand
GGCCGCCGCGTGCGAGGACCCGGACCTCTACGCGACCGACGTCGTCGAGATCCTCGTCGAGCACGGCGTCGCCTTCCGGGAGGCGCACTCGGTCGTCGCCGGCCTCTCCAAGCGGGCCCGGGAACTCCAGACCCCGCTCGACAAGCTGCCGTTCGTCGAGTTCAAGAACGCGCACAAGGCCTTCACGCAGGAGGTCTTCGGGCTCTTCAAACCGGCCGACTCGGTTGCGCGCAAAAAGTCGCCCGGCGCCACCGGCCGGGTCAAGGACGCCGTCAAGGCCTCGAGGAAGAAGGAATGAAGCGGTCCATCGACTACTTCGCGTCGTCGACCTCGCGGCTCGACCTGCCGAACCCCGTCGAGGTCGCGCCGGTCGGCCCTGTCCAGGGCCTCCTTTGAAATAAACTGGCGTTTGTGGAGGGTTAATCGCCGCTGGTATTCCCTTTGGGCCAGTTGAAGATCGGCTTTGGCGCTCTTGAGCCTTGCCTTGATGGCCTCGATTTCCGAAGGTCTCTTCCCTTTTCTTAAGTTGGCCAGTCTCTCCTTGGCTTGCCGGTGATTCTCCTTTGCTTCCATGACGACATATGATTCCAGGACATGTTCCAGTTCAAACAGCGGAGCACCTTTTTTGATGGTCTCTCCCTTTTGCACATTCACCCTTTCGAGCCGGCCGCCGATTGGCGACGCCACATACACAAACTCACCCTCAACATATCCCTGAAATGTGTCTGGCGGCGGTTCGGAGCAGGAACTGCTGACAATCAGCAGCGCCAGAATGGCAAGACACTGTCTTCTGAATCGTAAGGAATCGCCCCTATTTCGCATTGGTCATTGAGGTAAGATAAGGTAAAAATAATTTGATTAACCGCATTTTCCCCAGAAAGACTTTAGCTGAGTGTTTTTGGGTCGTCAAGAAAAAAGGGCAAGTAAGCGCTTGAATCATTAAAACGGTTATGCCATATTGATTTTGATTTCCAAGAACTCTGTTTTTTCGGGGAGGAAGAAAGAATGGAAATTTCATTAGAGGATATTCTGAAGATTGATCTTTTCAAGAATATCGAGTTCAAGGAATTGCCGCCAGAACTCAATGATCTGCAACTGACCGGTTTTTCACCCGGAGAGATCATCCTCTCACCCGAGATTGAAAACAGAAAGATCTATTTTCTCCTTTCCGGACAATTGGGGGTGCATTTGGAAAGCCCCGACAGCCAGATGCTGAGAACCATTGAGGTGGGCGATTGTGTCGGGGAACTGTCCCTTATTGAAGACATCAACCCCTCGGCTTACGTTCTGGCGAGAGTTGCGTCACAATTGCTCGTACTCCCCAATAAAATGCTGTGGGAAATGGTATACGCCGATGGCCGCATCGCAAAAAACCTCCTTTCAATCATCTCAAAACGTCTGTTGCTCAATACGGATTTGATACTCCAGGAAAAGGCTCAAACCCGAAAGCTCGAGCAGTTTGCAATGGTTGACGGTCTGACGGGTGTTTACAACCGGCGGTGGTTTGACAAGGCCATGAACCGCCATTTCAATCGCTTTCAACATAACCGGGAGGCATTCACCCTTTGCATGGTGGATGTGGACCATTTTAAGCAATATAACGACAATTGCGGGCACCAGGCCGGAGATGTAGCCCTGGCAACCCTTGCAAAGGTACTTAGCGAGAGCATCAGACCCACGGATTTTGTCGCCCGTTATGGCGGCGAGGAATTCTCTCTCATCCTGCCGGGAACGGGAGCAAAAGATGCCGAAATCGTTGCGGAGAGGCTTTGTAACACCGTTAGAAAAACCAAAATTCAGATGTCGGACGGTAAACCGCTTCCATCCATTACCATATCTATGGGCCTGGCTCAAATGCGCCCTGGTTATACATTGGATAATCTGATTGAAGCCGCTGACAAAGAACTCTACAACGCCAAAGAGGGAGGGCGTGATTGTTTCCGCACCTGTTCCTTGGAATAGTCAGAAAAACAGAAGATGCAGTTGTTTGCATTTCGGGGAATCGTGATTAGTGTTGGTGCTCAAACAGATGCCCATTTGAAACATAAAAAGCGTGTAGACCGCTTGTTCTCTCACCCTTTATGGAGAGTTCAACGGAATTTAGGATGCGGGCCAGTCCCGCCAGGAAAGGATTGAAATAGAAATGGTAAAACTGGAAACCACCATGGGCGACATTTTTCTGGAGCTTGATGAAGAAAAAGCGCCCAAGTCAGTAGAGAACTTTCTTTCTTATGTAAACGACGGCCATTACGACGGCACCATCTTTCACCGGGTCATCGACGGTTTTATGATCCAGGGGGGCGGTTTCACTGAGGATATGTCACAGAAGCCCACCAAAGATCCGATCATCAATGAAGCTGACAACGGGCTTAAGAATGACGCCTATACCATTGCCATGGCCCGTACGCCGGATCCCAACAGCGCCACAAGCCAGTTTTTCATCAATGTCAAAAAGAATGATTTTCTGAATCATACCGCCAAAACCGCTCAAGGTTGGGGATATGCCGTGTTTGGAAAGGTCAGCAAAGGTCATGGTGTCGTAAATAAGATAAAAGCCGTTAAGACCGGCAACCATGGGCCACACGCCGATGTTCCCCTTGAAACCATTACCATCAACAAGGCTTCGGCGGTGGAAGAATAGGGAAATCAAAGCCTGACACCGAAAGAAGAAGCGGAACGTTTCTCAACCACATTTGCGGCGGATTTCTGATGTATGTAGCGTAAAGGGAGAATGACGGGGCAATCGGAAAAGGATTCATCCTTATTGCGACGCAACGGGTGCGGCCAGTTTGAACCGGCCGCCCCTATGTGGTTCCCTCTGGGCGGACCTGCTTTCCGGGGTTTTTTTCGCGGATCCTCCCACCACGGCCATAAGATCGCTGATGTAGCCCTTCAGGAGTTCGGCCTGCGCATTCATTTCTTGAGATGCCGATGCGGATTCCTCGGCATTGGCGGCGTTTTGTTGGACCGCTCTGTTCATCTCCTCAACGGCCCGGCTGACCTGTGCGATTCCCTCTGCCTGTTCGTTGGAGGCCCCCGCAATTTCACCCACCAGTTCCCCCACTTTTTTAACGCTGGTGGCGACCTCGCTAAAGGCGTCATCGGTGGTGGATACCAGATCGCTTCCGCTTTTGACCTTTTTGATGGTCCCTTCGATCAGTCCTGTCGTCTCCTTTGCCGCCTCGGCGGCTCTCATTGCCAGATTCCTCACCTCATCCGCCACCACCGCGAAACCTGCGCCGGCCTCGCCGGCCCTGGCGGCTTCCACCGCGGCATTTAAAGCGAGAAGATTGGTCTGAAAAGCGATTTCATCTATGGTTTTAATAATTTTGGAAGTATCTTCACTGGCTTTAGAAATCTCAGCGATGGACCGGGTCAATTCGACCATGGAACCGTTCGCCGTTTTGACGACCTTGCCGGAGTTCCTCATGTGATGATCCGCTTGTTTGGCATTGCCCGCATTCTGCTTTGTCATGGAAGCCATCTCCTCCATTGAGGAGGAGGTCTCCTCAACGGAAGCCGCCTGTTCCGATGACCCTTCAGCCAGAGACTGACTGGCGGATGAAACATGATGCGATGCTGCTGCCACTTTGTCGGCACACGCATCAATACCGTCAATGACCGTGTAAATCTGCTTTACCAGGGAGAGTCCCACCAAAAGAAAATTGCTCAGCATAACGGACACCCCAACCGCAAAGCATATTGCCAAGGCGGTGATGTTGTAAGGCGTGTAATGCCCCAAAATGAATAAGTTAATGCATAGAATGAAGATTCCCGGCATTAACCTTACCCACAGTTTGGTCACCAGGTGTTGTTTGAACTTCAGGTACAATAAACCCCAGATGGCGAAACTTCCCGTTAGAACCGCTATTGCCACGATGATGACTTGTTGAACCATTTTCCCCGTCCTTAATAAGAAGAAACAGACATGAAACGGAACTGAGACGATGCGCAATAGCTTTATTGCAAGAAAGGGGCCGTTTTAGCGCAATCTCCCCCCATTAAGACTGACAAGAAAAAAATACTCGTCATATCCAACACATTGCCCATATCAGGGCGTATTCAAGTTGAAGTTGCATATGCCCGGCTTAATCCATTTTTTCGGAATTTATCCGGAAAAGCGGACAGATTCTTGACGGTAAGAGTTGATCTTAACGGCCCCTCTCCTTAGCGGCGATCTTTTCAAGAACTTCCTCCAGTCTTTTCAGTTTTTCTCCGTAACCGCCCCAGTCGCCTTTGCGCAGGCTCGCCTTTGCCTCCCGGTAATACTGAAGCGCCAGAATACCCAGGTTCGATGTTTCAAGATACTTTGTGGCGGTAGGCACGTCCGTTTCACCTTCCGGCAGACCCTTCCCCAGCACGCGGCTTAACGCCAGATCAAGGTCCTTTTCCATGGCCACCCGGTTTCCGAAAGCCACAATCACCCGCTTTAACTCGGGAAGGGAAGCGGCCCGGGAGGGATCGGCACGTGAAGGGTCGGTACCCATTTTTGATTTGAGCCTCTGAAGCCCTCCCGGCGCCCGATCGCCGGCAGCCGGTTGTGTGGTGATCTCCTCCTGTTTCGCCTCCAGGTAGATGGGTTCCACATAGACAAAGGCATCCAGCACGGGAATAGCCAGCAGGTTTCCGCGAATCACCCGTGACCCCTTTTGATCCCAAAGACTCAGTTCACGGGAAATGTCGGTTTGCTGATCCACCCTGGCCTCGATTTGCATGGGTCCGTAAACCAGTTTTTCCTTGGGCAGTTTGTAAACAATCAGACTGCCGTATTCGGGAAGATCGCTTCTGGCCGCCAGCCACCCGATCATGTTGTCCTTTTTGGAAGGTGTGAAAGGGAGCATGAGAAGGAATTCTTCCCTTTCACCCTCAGGCAGCTTGATGATGATATAGTAGGGTTCCATCTTTTGCCGGCTGTCCCCATACATTTCGTCAGGCAGTTGCCACAGGTCCTCCTGGTTATAGAACACCTGCACATCCTCCATGTGATACCGGGTATAAGTGGCCGCCTGGATCTGAAAGAAATCCTTGGGGTAACGGACGTGGCGTTTCAGATCTTCGGGCATGTCTGCAAACGCTTTGAACAGATCCGGAAAGATTCGCTTATAAACACCGGCAATGGGGTCCTTTTCGTCTATCAGGTAGAAATTCACATTCCCGTTATAGGCGTCGATGGTCACCTTGACGGCATTTCGAATATAATTCAAGATGCCCCGTTCAAAGGGGCTGTGGCTTCGGGTGGAGTAGGGATACATGTTGGAGGTGGTATAAGCGTCCAGTATCCAGTAGAGTCTCCCTTCCGAGAGCACCATGTAAGGATCTCGATCATAACTTAAAAAAGGCGCTATGGCTTTCACCCGGCGCTTGATCTGGCGGTTGTACATGATGCGGCTGTCAGGGGTCAGATAATTGGTGAAAAGGATTTGCGGGTCGCGAAACTGGGCCGCATAGAGAAACCTTCTGATGAACGAGTTGATGGGGACCCCTCCCCGGCCCTGGTATACTGAGTAGACGTTTTTGTCACCTTTCGGAAAGTCGAACTCATTGCTGCTGGTTTTGACCAGCACATATTGGTCCGTCATCTCGCCGTAGTAGATCTCCGGACGGACGATCTTTTCAAGTCCCGCTTCGCAGACTGGCGGAAGATCCTTTATGAACAGTCTGGGAAGCCCTTCCTGGGTAACTTCATTGACCGGGCTGGCCGCCAGGCCGTAGCCGTGGGTATAGGTGAGATGCCGGTTGACCCAGGTATTGGCCTGGGCCGGCAGCTGCTTCACCACCAGCTCCCTGGCAGCCAGCATGAGCTGCCGATACTGCCCACCCATCAGGTATCGATCCACATCCACATTATTGAAATCATAATAAAGCCTGATGGACTGAATCTGCTGGTAGGTCTTAAGCAACGGCCGTTCGTCCCAGATGCGGATATTCTGAACAGTGCCCCGCTGCTCTTTTACTTCGGCCAGACTCAATCTGTCATTTACCTGGAAACTGACCTCTCGAATCTTGTTGAGGTTGTACGCTTCCCGGGTGCAGGCGATATTGTGGCCAATATACTCGGCTTCCTTTGCGAACTCGTTGGGTTTCACCACCACTTTCTGAATGATCATGGGCAGAACCATGGAGAGCAACAGCACCGATCCCACCCAGACCGCCCCCCCGATAAGAAGCCGCTTCATTGCCGGCCTGAAGGCGTTTATGAAAAGCAGCACCGCAAAGGCGGCGGAGATCACGATCAGGACTCTGTAGGCCCACACTTTCACTTGCACGTCGGTGAAGCTGGCACCAAATGCCGGTCCCTGGGTCGAATAAAGGAGACCGTAGATTTTCAGTTGGTATCCCCAGGCCAGGAGCAGAACCATAATACCCGCCAGAAAACCCAAATGCCGCCCCACTCCCGGGGCCACGGTAATCTTGGGGAGAGTGGGCAGCTCACCTTCCACCTGGGTTATTTCCCCAACCACCTGAAGCGCGCCGTTTTTCAAATACCAGATGACCGTAAGGCCAGCGGCAAACAAAAACAACACCAGCACCCCGCCGCGGACAAAAACGTAAAAAGGGAGCGCAAATACATAGAACCCCACATCACGGCCGAATATGGGGTCTTGGGTGCCGAAGGGCGCCTGATAAAGGTAACGCAATACCAGGTCCCATTCGACGGCTCCTTTTGAGGCCAGGATGAAACTGGCGATGAGAATCAACGCCAGGAAAAGCATGTTGAGTGTTTTGACGGAAAGGCCGATTTGGGCCGCATAACCGGCGCCATCCTTAAAAGGCCCGTCCGGGGAGGGCGCTGGGCTCAAGCGCCTGGCCACGTGAAGGTTGATCAAGATGATCACGATCAGAAAAACCCAGATGACCGCACCGAATCCGAACCGCGTGAGAATCATGGTTTGAAAAACCTGGCTCAGACCGAGATTTTGAAACCAGAGCCAGTCGGGAACAATGCTCACCAGCGAATAAAGCACCAACAAGAACAGAAGCGCGCAACCAATCCATATTTTTGCTTTCACATCAAAACCTCGTTTCTGTTGAAAGGCATCATGAAGAAGCCTTTCAATCTTCAGGGTTTTCAAAAAGCCGGAACAGTGGAAAACAAACTGACTTGTACCCTGATTGCGCCGGACTGTCAAATGGTACCGGCGCACCCTTGTTGCCAAAAAGGTTGACAATCGTTGCCTATGGGCTATCTTACAGACTATAATTCTTCCTCATGAAAAGGAGTCATAAGAGAAATGATAAAACAGAAGCCACATAAATGGATGCTTGCTATCATCGCTTTTGCGGCAATTTCCTGCATCGCATCCGTTGTCATAGCCATTACCGATGCAACAGCAAAGACCATGGAGGAAGTCTATCCGCAGTTCTCTGAAGGGATTCTTAAATCCGCAAAGCTTGAAAAAATGGACAACCATCTCCTCTTAAAAGCGGACGGATTTGAAATCAAAGATTCATTCCTGGAAAAAACATTCGGAAACGTTAATCCCCAAGTCCGAAAACAGCTTGAAAAAAACATGCTCTTTTTACTTGATCAGGAAGTCATGGAGCAACTCATCAAACAGGACGCCAAAGCCATGGGTATCGACGTAGAATCTCCCAGTGAGGAAAACTTGCATGCCTATTTTGATCGCGCCACCAAAGATGTTACGGTTTCAGACAAAGCAGCAAAGTCCTTCTATGACGAAAATCAAGCCATGGTCGGCGGAATGCCCTTTGATCAGGTGAAGGAAAGCATCAAAGGGTTCCTGCTTCAAAAAGAGAGGCAGGATGCCCTGCAGAAGCACATTGAGGGTCTTGCCAAAAAAGCACGGATGCGCATCAATGAGGACTGGGCCAAGAAACAGATGGCAATTGCCCAGAACAATCCCCTGGACCGGGCCAGGCTTTCAGGGAAACCGACCATGGTACAATTCAGTTCCTCCGGCTGCGCGCCCTGTGAAATGATGAAACCGATCCTCAAGAAGCTCAAAAAGAAATACGAGGGAAGCATCAACTTCGTCTCCATCCCGGTCAATGAAAACCAGATGCTGGCGGGCCGGTACAATGTGAGAGCCGTACCGGTGCAGGTGTTTTTTGACGAGAAAGGAAAAAAAGTGCGTCACCACATGGGATTCATGGCAGAAGCGGAGATCCTCAAACAGCTGAAAAAGATGGGGGCCCTCTAGAAACCCCCGCCCCTGGCATCGGGCGGATCAGTCACGGCCTGCAGTCTTTTTATCAAATCCTTTTCCTTTGGGGAAATGTCCGCCAGATACTGGATCATCTTCTTGATTGCGCCGCCCTTTTTATTCAACACCGCCTCAAAAAGGCCAAAATGCTGGTGATAGAGCGCCACGGTCAGGAGATATGCATTGTTTACCGGCATTCCATCAAAATGGACAAACTGCTCTGTCCTGAATTCCCTTTTTAGAAGGTCAAACCGTTCAAGATTTGCTCCATAAACCCTCTTCCTCAAAACCATCTTCTCTTCATCTTCCACCTGCAGGCCATAGACATCCGCCATTTCGGACATCAGTCTGTTCAGAAAACGCGAAAAGATACGCTCATCCATGAGAGCATCCCGTGCTTCAATGGTAAATGGGTGATTGGTACCAAACGTCTTTTCAAAAAACCGAAAAGCGCCCATGGTCCCCACCAGCACGGCCAGTCCCTCGTTAAAGGCGCCCTGTCCATTCACATAAAGGGTGGCATGGGTCATTTCATGAAGCAGGGTATTTGCCAGCAGCGGGACGCTGCCGTCAATAAGGTTCACGGTCACCGGGTCCTGGAACCACCCCAGTGTGCTGTATGCCCCCGCGCGGCCCAAATATACATCCAGGTCTTCATTGGACAGCCGCTTTTGCTCTTCTTGGGCCTCTTCCAGATCGAAAAAGCCGAGATACGGAAGATCACCCACAATGGGGAACCACCAGGTTTTCATTTTAAAGCGGTCTTTCCTTGAGGCAGCGACGAAATAGATGCGATGCTGTTCTTTATGGGGATAGACCGTCTCGTAGTTGCTCGTCTTTTTGAGTCCCAGGTCCTTCTCGCCAAATGCCTTTATTTGGGCCACCAGCAGGAGCCGCTTTCGCTGCTCCGGTGTAAAGGATTCCGTTTCCAGGGCCTCCTCTATGGATACGGAACCGCCTAAAAGCGCCATCTGCCCTTTGGCTACGTGAAAGAGATAATTAAGCCTGCAACCGGAAGCTGATAGCGTTAAAGCAAGAACCAAAAAGGTAGCGAAGATTCGGATTCTGTGGGGACTTCCCATTACGCCGTTCTGCCTAAAATATCGTAAATACGCTTGACTATTGGACTCGATACAGACATATTTCCATAACCCATGTACGGAGCCTCTCCTTTTTCCAAAAGACCGCTTAAGGCCTGCTGCGGCAGGAATTCAGGCTCAAAAACCATAACATATCCGCCACGAGGTGTACATTCAGATGAAAAAGAACAGAGTAACCCTATGGATCTTCGTACTCTTTGTCTTCTCCTTCGGTGCGACAGCCACTTTGCGGGCGGAGGTCAAGCCCGTTGATCCCTCAAAAGCAAAGGACATCAGAAAGCTGATCCATTTGATCCGGTTGGAGGAAGTGGTCATGATGGCGGCCGAAACCACTCTCGATCGCTTTTTTCCCATTTTAAAGGAAGCCACGGCCCAAAACAATCAGGCTGTTTCTGAAACGGTCTATGCCATTTTAAAGGGAAGCACCATGGCCCTTGTGAAACGGCAGATTTCCGCTGAAGGCGGCTTGGTGGACAGGGTCATACCCCTTTATGACAAGCATTATACCCACGGTGAAATTCAGGAATTGATTCGGTTCTATGAAACCCCTCTGGGACAGAAAGTGTGCGCTCTGAGACCGCGGATTGCCAAAGAAGGGATGGCCGTGGCAGAAGATTGGATCCGTTTTCTGGAACCGCTTTTGGTCCAGGCACTTGCCAGAGGCCTCGAAAAAGAAGGATATGTCATCGTCAAAAATCCCGCCAAATAGACCCTTGGAACTGAAAACCCACACAGAGAAGGAGATACGATCATGAAACTTTCAGATATCGAAACCATAGCGGTTTTGGGATCCGGTATCATGGGGCACGGCATCGCCCAGAGCTTTGCGATGGGCGGTTTTTCGGTCATGCTATATGATATTTCAGAAACCGTTTTGGCCACTGCCAGAGCCCATATTAAAAAGAACCTGGCCCTTTTTTCAAAATCCCATCTCATAAAAGAATCGGAGATCGAAACATCCCTTCAAAGGGTCAGCACCACCACGGATCTTAAAGAGGCGGTTTCTAATGCCCAATTCATTATCGAAGCGGCACCTGAAGATCTGGCGCTCAAAAAGGACCTTTTCGAGAAAATCGAGTCTTTCTGCGGTGAAGCTGCCATCATTGCCAGCAACACCTCCTCTTTAACCCTAAAGGAGATGGGCGAGCGGGTAAAAAAGAAATCGAGACTGGTGGTGGCCCACTGGTTCAATCCGCCCCACATCGTGCCCACCGTGGAAGTGGTCAAGAGTGAAGGCACCAGCGATGAGACCGCGGATATCACCTACGAACTCATGAAGAAGATTCGTAAATCCCCGGTCATGATCAACTGGGAGATTCCCGGGTTTATCGTGAACCGTATTCAGATCGCCATGGTTCGGGAAGTGTTGAATCTGTTCAAAATGGGTGTTGCCAGCGCCGCGGATATCGACCGGGCGGTTAGAGGGAGCATGGGATTTCGGCTCGCCAGTATCGGGCCGTTGCTCACCATCGATCTGGGAGGCGTAAAATTATGGCGAAGCGTCTGCGCCAATCTGCTTTCCCAAATTGAGAGCGGAACCCAAGTCCCCGGGGCACTGGAAGACCTGATTTCCCAAGGGCATGACGGCATCAAGAGCGGGAAAGGATTCTATGACTATACCACTGATTTTTCAAAGGAGGAGCTGGACAAAGCCATTGAACAGAGAGACCGTGAGTTCCTGACTCGCCTAAAGAACCTCTATTTTGAGGAATAGCATCATTCGAGAAAGGGAGAAACCATGACAGAAGCAAGTGAACTGGCCCTCACAAACCTGCGAGACCTGTCCACGCTCAAATGGTACGTCATCCCGCTTCTGGCAGTTGTTTTCTACATTTATGCCAGGGAAATCAAGGAAGCGAGGTCCTCCGGCAACTGGGACGCCATCTATGCGGGATTGACCCTCTTTGGCATGGATTTCGTGAATGAGACGTGGAACGGGTGGGTGCTCCATTTGTCCCAGCGGTCCGCATGCTGGACGGCCCCCGGGGAAACCGCCCTTCGCACCATGGTGGGATGGAACATTGAGATCATGTTCATGTTCGCCATCAGCGGCATCATTTACTACCACACCATTTCAGAGGACAAAGCGGAAAAAATCCTGGGCATCCCCAACCGGTGGTTCTGGGCCATCGCCTATGCGGCCTTCTGCGTATTCGTTGAATGCGGCCTCAACATGGGCGGACTGCTGATCTGGGAGTACCCCTGGTGGAACAGGAGCTTTGAAGGGATCTGGCTGATCTTCTTTTTCGGCTATTTTCACTTTTACGTGGCGACCATCTTCGTGTTATGGCTCAAGAGCCACACGGCCAGAATCCTGGTGGTGGCATCTCTCTACACGGCCGCCATCATCGCCAATATCGTGTGCCTCGGATTTCTGGGATGGGTTTATTGAGAAAGAGAGAACGTCACCTGCCCCTATCCAAATCGTGGTAATCAGCGATCCTAAAACCGTGTTCCGCGAAATGCCGATCAAAGGTGAACGCCTCTTGGATCTCCCGCGCCTCCATGATTTCAAAACTCATGCAGTCCACCAGGCTTAAGTCCTTTTGGTTCTGGGCCATGAGCCGCAGCATGGCCCGGTTGTACCATTCACCGTCCACCCACACCACTTCCATAAGGGGTGCGATCTTTCCGTTGAAATCTCGAACGGCATTTAAACCGACCCGCCGCTGGAGCAGGGCTACCGTTTCCGCCAGCACAAAAGAACTGGTCAGGAGCTGGAAATTGTGAGCCGCAAAATGGGCGAAATTCAGTTTGGCACGAACATGCATGAAATCATCCCGCACCAGCAGCGATAAAAGGGCTGATGTATCCGAAAAAACGATCATTTTAAAAATGCCTCCGCCAGATAACGGTCATGTTCCACGGAAATATCACTTGTCCCTGCTTCGTATTTGCCCACCACCCCTTCCGCCTGCCGGTAAAGGGTCATCCGGTCCGGCTTTCGATTCAGAAGAAACTGATCCACAGCCCTTCGTATCAAAGCGGCCATGGATTCCCGGCCCGTCAACGCCATCTCCCGGAGCAGCCGTACCTGCTCTTCCGTCAGTTGAATCTGTGTGCGTACCATTTCCATGCCTCCATGTAATCATGATGTCAATTTAACACAAATGATTACAGATCGCTCCTGTAATGTAAAGAGAAAATGGCAGATCGAAACAATATTTCATGCACAGTTCGAAAAAAAACACGTCCGATTTGAAGTTGACGGGATGTTGCGATGCAATTAGACTAACTGAAGAGTGGTTATGGCCCTTGACCTTATTGGCGGCATGGGGGAAAAACATGATTGAAAAAACGGTTAAGAAAATTGATCTAAAACCGGAATCATCAATTAAGGAAGACCTGGCATACTGGCTAAGCAAGACGCCTCGAGAGAGAATTGCCGCGATTGAATTTTTAAGACGGCAGTACCATGGAAGTACAACAAGACTTCAGAGATCTGCTCGCATTGTTCAACAACCACAAGGCTGACTATCTCATCGTGGGGGCTTACGCATTGGGATTTCACGGCGCGCCAAGGATATTGCCGATCTAGAAGCTGTCGGAGAAGACAATGGACAAAGTGATGTCAAGCCGAATGGATGAGGCGGTCATACGACATATCGATATGATGGCCAAAAAGCTGGGAATTTCTAAAAATTGAACACAAAACAATACCCAATGCCGGAATTGACTATCAGACAGGCCTGGAAAGCATAAACCCGAAAACCTACTCCAAACAGAATTTCGAAGTTCCCTTGTCGATGGGGACCGGGTACTGGCCGTTAAAGCAGGCGAAGCAAAGCTCCTGATGGGGAATGGCTGTGGCTTTCTTGAGATTGTCGATGGAGAGGTAGCCCAGGCTGTCGAGGCCTACAAAATCACGGATTTCCTCCACTGACTTGCTGGAAGCAATCAGTTCCCCTTTTGTGGAAAAATCGATGCCGTAGTGGCAGGGATAGGCGTGGGGCGGACAGCTGACAACCATATGCACTTCCCTTGCACCAATATCGCGAAGGGTCTTTACCCGGGTCCTGGCCGTGGTGCCGCGAATGATGGAGTCCTCCATGATCAACACCCGTTTTCCCCTGAGCAATTCCTTTACGGGATTCAGTTTCACTTTCACACCGAAATCCCTCATGCTCTGCGACGGCTGTATGAAGGTCCTGCCGATGTAATGGTTCCGGATCATTCCCATCTCCAGGGGAATGCCCGACGCCTGGGCGTAACCGATGGCCGCGTAATTGCCGGAATCCGGAAAGGGCATCACAAAATCCACGTCCAGGGGGAATTCTCCTGCCAGAAGCTCACCCTGCCGCTTGCGGAACAGATAGACGTTCTCGCCGAATACGGTGCTGTCGGGTCGCGCGAAATAGATGAGTTCAAAAATACACTGGCTTTTTCGGGCTTTAATCCCTGAATCAATGCTTCTGATGCCCTCTTCGTTGATAATCACGATTTCGCCGGGTTCGATAACCCGAATGAATTCCGCTTCCACCAGGTCAAAAGCGCAGGTCTCCGATGCCAAAACGTAGCCGGAACTGAGTTTACCCAGGCACAGGGGCCGAAAACCGTTGGGATCTTTGGCGGCGATGAGGCTGTCTTCGGTCATGACCACCACCGAATAGGCACCCCGAAGCTGGCCCATGGCCTCGATCATGGCCTGTTCCACCCCCAGATTCATGCGCCGGGCCGTCAGATGCAGCACCACCTCGCTGTCCATGGTGGTCTGAAAAATGGAACCGCTCTGTTCCAGTTCCGAACGGATCTGGTGAGCATTGACGATGTTTCCGTTATGGGCAATGGACATGGAGCGGCCGGAATGGCGAACCCTAAAGGGTTGTGCATTCACCAGGAGCGATGACCCGGTGGTGGAATACCGCACGTGCCCCAAAGCCATATTCCCTTTCATTCTACCCAATATATCTTCATTGAAGATCTCGGGAACGAGACCCATGGCTTTGTGCTCGACCACCTGTCTGCCATCGGAAACCACGATGCCCGCACTCTCCTGCCCGCGGTGCTGAAGGGCATAGAGGCCGAAATAGGTCAGTTTGGCCGCCTCTTCGTGACCGTAAACGGCAAAAATGCCGCATTCATCTTTTGGCCTTTTGGACTGGGGATCCATTTCCTTAATCACCAATTGTGGTATTCCTGAACGGTTCTCACCTTCATGTCCTCTTCCACCATGGACTGGATCGCCAAGAGCGTTGCCTTGGCACCGGCCAACGTTGTGGTATAAGGAACATTCATGGTCAGAGAGGCCCTGCGGATGGAATACGATTCGGCGATTGCCTTCTTATCGCTGGTGGTGTTGATCACCAGGTCAATCTCTCCGTTCTTGATCATGTCCACCACATGAGGACGCCCTTCCCTCACCTTGTTGACGGGCCTATTGGTCACGCCCCGATCCAAAAGAAATCGCGATGTGCCTTTTGTGGCCAATATCTCGAAACCGAGACCGGAAAGACCTTCCGCAACGGGGAGAACCGCCTCCTTGTCGGCATCCTTCACGCTCATAAATACCGTGCCCGAAAGCGGTATCCTCTGGCCTGCCGCCAATTGGCTCTTTCCGAATGCCAAGCCGAAGTCCCGGTCAATCCCCATGACTTCACCGGTCGATTTCATCTCCGGCCCCAGTATGGTATCGACACCGGGAAATCGGCTGAAGGGAAAAACCGCCTCTTTGACCGATACATAATCAGGAACCACTTCCTCCGTTAAGCCCAATTCATCGAGGGTATTTCCCATGATCACCTGGGTGGCCATCTTGGCGAAGGGGACCCCTGTCGCCTTGCTCACAAAGGGAATGGTCCGCGACGCCCGCGGATTCACCTCGATCACATAGAGAATGCCGTCCTTCACCGCGTACTGGATATTCATGAGCCCCACCACCGAGAGCTCTCTGGCCAGGGCCCGGGTATGGGCCATGATGTTCAGAATGATGTCCGGCCCCAAGGAAACGGGAGGGAGCACGCATGCGCTGTCCCCACTGTGAATCCCCGCCTCTTCGATATGTTCCATAATGCCGCCGATGATGGTGGTTTTTCCATCGGAGATGGCATCCACATCGACTTCAATGGCGCCGTCCAGAAACCGGTCGATGAGCACCGGCTTTCCCGGAGAGACCTGTACCGCCGTCTTCATATAGTGTTCAAGATCTTTCCGGTCGTATACAATTTCCATGGCCCGCCCCCCGAGCACAAAAGAGGGCCTTACAACGACGGGATACCCGATCCGATCCGCAATCTCAATGGCTTCCTTCTGATCTACGGCAATACCGTTTTCAGGCTGAAGTATTCCCAGTTTCTTGAGCATCACCTGAAACCGTTCCCGGTCTTCGGCCCGATCGATGCTGTCCGGGCTGGTCCCCAGAATCTTAACGCCGGCGTCCGCCAGGGGAACGGAAAGGTTTAGAGGCGTCTGTCCCCCGAATTGAACGATGATTCCCTCTGGTTTCTCCTGCTCCACAATATGCAGCACATCTTCACGGGTAAGCGGCTCGAAATAGAGCCGGTCGGAGGTATCATAGTCGGTGCTGACCGTTTCCGGGTTGCTGTTCACCATGATGCTTTCAATGCCCATTTCCCGGAGGGCCAGGGAAGCATGAACACAGCAGTAGTCAAACTCAATCCCCTGGCCGATGCGGTTGGGACCGCCCCCCAGAATGACCACTTTTCGGTTTTCGGATGTGCGGATCTCGTTTTCCTGCTCATAGGTGGAGTAGTAATAAGGCGTGTAGGCCTCAAACTCGGCAGCACAGGTATCCACCAGCTTATAGACCGGTTCCACACCTTTTCTCTTTCGAATCTGTCTTATCTCTTCTTCGGTGGTTTCAAAAATGCCGGCCAGTTGAATATCGGAAAAACCGTATTCTTTCACCTGTTTTAGAAAATCCGCATCCCAGTGCTCGGGACCGACCCGATCTTCCGCCATTTGGCCAAGCCGGTCTTCAAAGGCCTGAATCTGCTGAATGTGAAAAAGAAACCATGGATCGATCCGGGAAAGCGCATAGATCTTTTCAATGGTCATGCCCCGCTTGAAGGCTTCATAGATGTGAAACAGCCGGTGAGAGTTGGGATGAATCAGCCCCCTTTCCAGCTCATAATCGTCGATCTTGGAAAGGATGCATTCGGGGGTGTCGGTTCCCATGCCGTATCGCCCGATTTCGAGGGACCGGACCGCCTTTTGCAAGGATTCCTTGAAGGTCCGTCCGATGGACATGGTCTCTCCAACCGATTTCATGGAGGTGGTCAGGGCATCGCTGGTTCCCGGAAACTTTTCAAATGTCCAACGGGGCACCTTGACCACGCAGTAATCAATGGTGGGCTCGAAGGAAGCCAGGGTCTCACGGGTAATATCGTTGGGAATTTCATCAAGGGTATACCCCACCGCCAGTTTGGCGGCGATTTTGGCAATGGGAAATCCGGTCGCCTTGGAAGCCAGGGCCGAGCTTCGGGAGACCCGGGGGTTCATCTCGATGACCACCATTTCTCCCGTATCCGGATGAACGGCGAATTGAATGTTGCTCCCTCCCGTTTCAACGCCGATCTCCCGGATGATGGCAAGGGACGCGTCCCGCATGACCTGATATTCCCGGTCCGTAAGGGTCTGGGCCGGGGCCACGGTAATGCTGTCCCCGGTGTGTATTCCCATGGGGTCGAAGTTTTCAATGGAGCAGATAATCACCACATTGTCTTTGAAATCCCGCATGACCTCCAGCTCATATTCCTTCCAGCCGAGCAGTGATCTTTCCATGATGACTTCGGAAATCATACTGGCATCCAGGCCCGCCTTGGCAATCTCCTCCATCTCTTCACGGTTGTAGGCAACACCGCTCCCGATGCCCCCCAGCGTATAGCTGGCCCGAATGATAATGGGAAAACCGATCTGCTCCGCCGCATGCCGGGCATCTTCCATGTTCCTGGCGATGAAGTTATCCGGCACTTTGAGACCGATCTTTTCCATGGCGTTGCGAAACTGCTCGCGGTCCTCTGCCTTCTGAATCACCGGCAGAGAGGCGCCCAGCATTTCCACTTCCAGCTTATCCAGAATCCCTGACTCGGCCACCGCCACCGCCGTGTTGAGACCGGTCTGCCCCCCCAGAGTGGGCAAAATGGCCTGGGGTAGCTCCCGTTCAATAATCCTTATAACCGCTTCGGCGGTAATGGGTTCGATATAGGTTCGGTGGGCTGTGCCCGGATCGGTCATGATGGTGGCGGGATTGCTGTTGATGAGCACAATCTCGAACCCTTCCTCCATGAGGGCCTTGCAGGCCTGGGTACCGGAATAGTCGAATTCGCATGCCTGACCGATGACGATGGGTCCGGAACCGATGATCAGAATTTTTTGAATATCAGTGCGTTTGGGCATTTTATGTTTCCATCAGTTCAATAAAATGGTCGAACAGATACCTGGCATCATGGGGCCCGGGTGACGCCTCCGGGTGATACTGGACCGAAAAAAGAGGGTGTGCATTGTGGACCATCCCTTCCAGCGTGTTGTCGTTCAAATTCATGTGGCTGGTCTCAACATCCGGGCCTTTCAGGGTGTCGTCGTCCACACAAAATCCATGATTCTGAGATGTGATTGCCACGCGGCCGGTTCTCAAGTCTTTGGCGGGTTGGTTTCCCCCCCGATGGCCGAACTTCAGTTTATAGGTTTTGCCGCCCAGGGCCAGTCCCAGCAGTTGATGCCCCAGACAGATGCCGAAGATGGGCCGCTTCCCCACCTGCTTCCTTATGGTGCTGATGGCATAGGTCACCGCAGCCGGGTCGCCCGGACCGTTACTCAAGAAAAGGCCGTCCGGGTCGAGCCTGTCAATGGTTTCAGATCCTGTCTGAGCCGGCACCACCAGGACCTGGCATCCCCGCTCCTCCAGGCACCTCAAGATATTATATTTGATACCAAAATCCATGGCCACCACGGAGAATCGTTTGTCCCCTATAGGCCACTTAAATGTCGAAAGCTCCATTTCAAGGGGAATCGGATTCCCCTTGCGCCACAAAAGCGGTTCTTTGCAGGTCACCTCTTTAACAAGGTCCGCCCCCGCCATCTGGGGCGATGCTTTTGCCTTTTGAACCAAAGAATCGGGATCCGGGTCTTCGGTGGAGAGAACCCCCCGCATGGCGCCGGACAGACGAATGTGACGGGTCAGGGCCCGGGTATCGAGGCCTTCCATGCCCGGAATGTGGTTTTCTTTCAGGTAATCCCCCAGAGTCTTCCGGGATCTGAAATTGCTTGGGTAGGGCTGATACTCCTTTACCAGGAAAGCTTTTACGTGGATGCGGTCCGATTCAACATCGGTTTCGTTCACCCCGTAATTACCGATCAGCGGATAGGTCATTGTCACCATCTGACCGCAGTAGGAAGGATCGGTCAGAATCTCCTGGTATCCGGTCATGCTGGTGTTAAAAACCACTTCCCCTTCCGCTTCAAAGGGGCCCGTAAAAGACCGACCCTTGAAGATCGTGCCGTCTTCTAAAGCAAGTATCGCTTTCATACGAATTTTTCCTTTTCCAGGAATTTCCTTATGCCCGCGGCGGTCCGCCTGCCGTCGGCGATGGCTTTCACCACCAGAGACTGCCCCAGGGCCATGTCCCCGGCCGCAAAAATGCCGTTGGCACTGGTCATGCCGGCATCGTCTACCTGAACGTGACCACGGTCATTGAGCTGTAGTCCCAGGTCATCCACAATTCGGTTTTTGGTCGGCGCCAAAAATCCCATTGCCAGGATAACCAGGTCTACCGTCTGCTCAAAGCGGGTTCCCGTTTTTTCAATCGGTCCAAGACGGCCCTCATTGTCCTTTTGCCAGTCCACCTCAACACATTGGACCCCGCTTAGCACATCCCCATTTCCAAGAAATGCCTGCGTCATGATCCCCCATCTCCGCTTCCCCCCTTCCTGGTGGGCGTGGGTTGTCCGAAGGATCTGCGGCCATTCGGGCCATGGGGTCGAGGCGGGACGCTGGGCAGGGGGTTCCGGCAGGATTTCAAACTGCCAGACTTCCTTGGCGCCCTGGCGCAGGGCTGTTCCCACACAGTCTGAGCCGGTATCCCCACCGCCGATCACCAGTACGTTTTTCCCGGCGGCATGTATCTCCTCTGCCGGCAAAATGGTCTCGCCCTCGTTTCTAAGGTTCTGTTGACAGAGGTAATCCATGGCAAAATGAATCCCTTGAAGTTCGCGACCGGGCACTTTGAGATCCCGGGGCTCTCCCGCACCGCAGGCCATGCAGATGGCATCAAACCGCTGTTTAAGGAATCGATAGGAGAGATCTTCACCGACCATCACGCCCGTTTCAAAAACGACCCCTTCTTTTCTCATCAGCGCCACCCGACGCTCCACCACCCATTTTTCCAGTTTGAAGTCGGGAATGCCGTATCTTAAGATGCCTCCCGGGCGTCTGGCACTCTCGTATACGGTCACCCAATACCCGGCCTTATTGAGGGTGTCGGCAACCGCCAGGCCCGCAGGTCCGGACCCTATGACTGCCACTTTTTTATCGTTTCTGTTCTTTGGCGGCGCAGGATTTATATACCCGTTTAGAAAACCCTTCCCGGTCAGAAACAACTCAATCTGCCGGATAGTTACGGGATCTCCGTGAATGCCATCCACGCATGACGCCTCACAGGGAGCGGGGCACACCCGGCCCGTGAATTCCGGAAAATTATTGGTGCTCAATAAAAGCTCAAGGCCTTCTTCCCACTGTCCCCGTCTGGCACAGTCGTTGAATTCCGGTATAATATTGGAAAGAGGGCATCCGTAGGCATGGCAAAAGGGGGTGCCGCACGTCATGCACCGAGAGGACTGGATCAACACATCGTCATCGTGCAGTTGTCGTTCCACGGCCTCATAATCGCTCAACCGCTCTGCCACCGGCCGGTAGCCGGGATCTTTTCTTTCTGATTCAACCGTCGCGGCCCTATTAACCATGCTGCACCTCTTCCCTTTCCGTCTCTTCGTCCTCTTTGCTCATCTGTCCGAGAACCCGCCTGTATTCCATTGGAAATACTTTCACAAAAAAAGGCAGGCAGGACTCCCAGTTATCCAGAATAGTGCGGGCCCTGGGGCTTTCCGTATGTGCCAAATGCTGAAGGATGAGATTCTTGAGCTCCGCCTCATCCTCGGGGTTCACCACCAGTTCAAGGTCCACCATGTCCAGATTGCAGCGAAGGTCGAATTGTCGGTTCGGGTCGTAGACATACGCAATACCGCCGCTCATGCCCGCGGCAAAGTTGAGGCCGGTCTCTCCCAAAACCACCACCCTTCCGCCGGTCATGTATTCGCAACCATGGTCTCCCACGCCTTCCACCACCGCCAGGGCTCCGCTGTTCCGAATGGCAAAGCGTTCTCCCGCCTTGCCATGGAAGTACACTTCGCCGGCGGTGGCGCCGTAAAGGAGCACATTTCCGACGATCACGTTTTGTGATGGCTCAAAGGTAGCCCCCTTGTACGGCTTTACGATAATTTTCGCACCTGAGAGCCCCTTGCCCAGATAATCGTTGGCCTCTCCCTCCAGGATGAAGGTCATCCCTTTTGCCCCGAAAGCCCCGAAACTCTGACCGGCCGCACCCGTAAAACGGCAGATGACCGTATCATCCGGCAATCCCTGGTTTCCGTAGCGCTTGGCAATCTCCCCGCTGAGCATGGCGCCAACCGTCCGGTTTACGTTTCGTATGGTGGATGATATTTCCACCTTTTCGCCGTTATTAAGCGCCGGTTGCGCCGCTGCAATCAGTTCACGATCCAGCACGTCGGAAATGGGGTGATCCTGTGACTCCGTACACCGTCTGGGAGAATGGTTATTGCTATCCGGAAAAAAGAAGATCTTTCTAAAATCCAACCCTTTGGCCTTCCAGAATTGAACGGCGCGGGACATTTCCAAAAGATCGGACCGTCCGATCATTTGGTCCATTTTCCTGAATCCCAGTTGGGCCATGTATCCGCGAACCTCTTCCGCCAGCATGGTAAAGAAATTCTCCAAGTACTCCGGTTTACCGGAAAACCGTTTTCTGAGGGCCTCGTCCTGGGTGGCGATCCCCACGGGACAACGATTGTTGTTGCACTTTCGAACCATCACACAACCCAGAACCACCAGAGCGGCTGTAGCGAATCCGTACTCCTCGGCCCCCAAAAGGGCCGCCACCGCCACATCGCGGCCCGTTTTCATCTGACCGTCCACCTGCACACGAATCCGGCTTCTGAGGCCGTTCAGTATCAGGGTCTGCTGCGTGTCTGAAATACCCAGTTCCCAGGGCGCCCCCGCATGTCGGATGGAGGAAAGGGGGGACGCGCCGGTGCCCCCATCGTATCCGCTGATCAGCACCATATCCGCGTGGGCTTTGGCGACGCCCGCGGCAATGGTCCCCACACCCACTTCTGAAACCAGCTTGACGGACACCCTCGCATCGGGGTTTACGTTTTTCAAGTCAAAGATCAACTGGCTCAGGTCCTCGATGGAATAGATGTCGTGATGGGGCGGCGGGGAAATCAGCGTCACGCCGGGGGTGGAATGCCGAACCCGGGCAATCTCCAGATTGACCTTGTGGCCGGGGAGCTGGCCCCCTTCGCCGGGCTTGGCCCCTTGGGCGATCTTAATTTGAATCTCCTTGGCATTGGCCAGGTACTCCGCGGTCACTCCGAACCGTCCGCTGGCCACCTGCTTGACGGCGCT
This sequence comes from Thermodesulfobacteriota bacterium, assembly GCA_028278625.1. Next base: position 50,384 of record JANQDY010000072.1, on the reverse strand, counting down.
GGACCGGCTGTCACCGTTTATAAGGGGCACGTATCGGGCCGGATCCTCGCCACCCTCACCGCTGTTGCTTAGGCCGCCCAGGCGGTTCATTGCAATGGCCATGGTCTCGTGGGCTTCACGGCTGATGGACCCGAAACTCATGGCGCCCGTGACAAAGCGTTTGACGATTTCAGACGCCGGCTCCACCTCATCAAGGGGAACCGGTTCGGTCTCCCGAAACACAAACATCCCCCGAAGGGTGGATTGTTTTTCGGACTGATCATTTATCATCTCAGCGTACCGGGCATACAAGGAGGCATCATTCTCTCTGACGGCCCGCTGAAGAGAATGGATCGCCTCCGGTGTCCAGAGATGTCTTTCGCCGTCCACCCGTAGCCCGTAATGCCCGCCACTGGGCAGAATCTCAGGCACCTCGGGGGCCAGGTCGTGGGCAGCATGGAATCGATCCATGGCCTCCCTTGCGATTTCATCCAAGCCGATCCCTTCGACCCGGGAATCGGTTCCCTTGAAATACCGGTCCACCACTTTTGTATTGAGTCCCACCGCCTCAAAAACCTGTGCACTGCGGTAACTCCTGAGAGTGGAAATGCCCATTTTGCTCATGATTTTGAGCAGGCCCTTGCACAGTGCCTTGATATATTTCTCGATGGCCACGGCCGTGCCCAGTTCCCGGCCCAAGGCCTTGCGGACCGCCATGGCGGCCACCGTTTCAAAGGCCAGATAAGGGTTGACCGCCGTGGCACCATACCCCAGAAGCAGCGCCATGTGCATTACTTCGCGGGCTTCCCCGGTCTCCACAATAAGACCGGCGGATGTGCGGATACCCCGCCTCACCAGATGCTGGTTTACCGCGGACACCGCCAGAAGCGACGGGATGGGCGCCACATTATCAGGCAGATCTCGGTCGCTTAAAATGATCAAATGACGCCCCTTGGAAATGGCCGATTCAGCTTCCCTGCAAACGCGATCCAAGGCCGTTTCCAGCATGACGCCGTCCCCCTTGACAGGGAACCCCATCCTGACGGTTTGAGCGCGAAAACCCTCCAGATTGAGATCCTTTAATCGGATCAGATCCTCGTTGGTGATGATGGGATGAAGCAATTTGATCAATCGACTGTGACCGGGTTTTTCATCCAGGATGTTTCCGGGGTTTCCGAAAAAAGTCATGAGGCTCATGACCAGTTCTTCCCTTACCGGATCGATGGCCGGATTGGTCACCTGGGCAAACAGCTGTTTGAAATACCCGAACAACAACTGGTTTTTTTCACTGAAAACGGCAAGGGGCGTATCCGCGCCCATGGCGCCAACCGGCTCCTGACCCGTGGTGGCCATGGGGGCCATGATCATTTGAAGATCTTCACGGGTATATCCGAACAATCTCTGCAAAAAGGGCAGCCGCTCAAAATCCGGTTTGATGGAGGCCACTTCGCCGTAAAACCGCCTCAAAGTAATCCGGTTCTCTTCTACCCACCGTCGATAGGGTTGGCGCCGGGCGTTCAGGTTCTTAATCTCTCCGTTCTTGAGCACCCGTTTTTTCTTGAAATCGACCAGAATCATCTGGCCGGGTCCCAGCGCACCTTTCTCCAAAATGTCTTCAGGGTCAACATCGAGCACACCGGTTTCCGATGCAAAGACCATCATCCCTTTGCGCGTAATGGTATAGCGGGCCGGTCTCAGCCCGTTTCGGTCCAGCATGGCACCCACCTGAGTGCCGTCTGAAAACGCCACCGCCGCCGGACCGTCCCAGGGCTCCATCAGGCCTGCATGGTATTCAAAAAAGCCTTTCTGGTCCGGACCCAGGGGATATTTGACCCCCCAAGCTTCCGGAATCAGCATGAGCATTGCATGGGAGAGTGATCTGCCCGCCCCGGTCAGGAGTTCAAGGGCATTATCCAGACATGCTGAATCGCTGCCACTCTCGTCAATGACAGGGATCAGCTTCTTGATATCGTTGCCAAAAAGCGGGGATTTCAGCGACTTTTCACGGGCCCGAATCAGATTCAGATTTCCCCTCAAAGTATTGATCTCGCCATTGTGGGCCAGATAGCGAAAGGGCTGTGCCAACTCCCATGAGGGGAAAGTGTTGGTACTGTATCGCTGGTGCACCACAGCCATGGCGCTCTCCATTTCCGGATCTTTCAGGTCCGGATAGAAACCGGCCAGTTGGGCGCCGGTAAACAGCCCCTTATATACGATGGTGCGGCAACTCAAACTGGGCATGTAACAGGTTTCTTCCTCTTTGTTGAGAGCCATGGCCCGCTTTTCAACGGTCTTTCGGATCACGTAGAGTTTTCGTTCCAGAGCCGCACCCTCAAAATTGCCGCCGTCGATAAAGCACTGACTGATCCATGGCAGCGTCGCTTTGGCCTCGCCGGCAATAACGCTATCATCAACCGGAACATCGCGCCAGCCCAGGACGGTAAGATCCTTTCCGGAAACAGCCTGTTCAATCTCCCAAACCCACTTGTTGCGGATACTGGCATCCCTTGGCAGGAAAACCATGCCAACCCCATAGTTTCCTTCCGGGGGGAGTTCTATCTCTTTTTCACCACAGATTTTGCGGAAAAATAGATCCGGCAATTGGAACAAGAGGCCAGCCCCGTCGCCGGTCTTCTGGTCGCCTCCCACGGCTCCCCGATGCATGAGATTCTGTATTACCTTCAAACCGTTTTCAATGACCGCGTGATCTTTGTGCCCGTCGATATTGGCCACGAATCCCACGCCGCAGCTGTCGTGTTCGTATCGACCTTTGTACAGGCCTTCTGAACAAGAATGTTGCCCCGATTTCTTATTGTCTGTACTCATTTTCTCCTGCTCAACATTTCCGTTTTCCGCTTACCCTACCGGCAGCATATGGCGACAACCGCATGGGCTTTTAGAATCCACGTGCTTTTCGTTGCTCAGAGTACCGCCTTCAAACGATTCTCGGTTTCCCTCATGGCAACCGGTTCATAGACTTTTTCGCCAGTGGATTGTCGCACATAGAAAACACCGGTGATTTTTTCCCCGTCACTGTTAACTTTTGCCGTTCGAATGTCAAGATCCATTCTGAAAATTTCACAGGCCAAATCATAGAGCAGGCCAACCCTGGAAACGGCCGTAATTTCAATCAAAGTAAAGAAATCGCTCTCCAGATTGTTGATAACGACCTTTCTTTTGACGGACCTTTCGTATCCGGTCAGCACGCCTCTGTTTCCTTTCTCCTGAACCATTCGATCCAGCATCAGACGGCCCTCCAGGGCCGCCTCAAAATCATTTCGGGCTTTTTCCCACTGCTCCGTCTCCCGGTACGGATCAGGTGGATTGGTCACTTCGTAAGTATCGAAGGCCAAGCCATTTTTCAAAGTGAAGATACTGGCGGAGAGTATCGCCATGTTATTAAGCGTCAGCACCCCCACCATCTTGCTGAACAATCCCGGTTGATCGTAGGTGACCTGAATCACCCTTGTGACCGGCGCGTCTTTCCGTTTAATGAGCCGCCAAGCATTTCTTTCATCTCCCATGGACAACGCCAGGGAAAACTGAACCGCCATATCCGAAAGGGGCGTGTTCAGGAAATACCGGGAAGGAACCTGGTCCAGAACCCTCTCTATCGTTTCCCCGTCAAAATCCTTTATGAGGGCTTTTCCAAGCCGGTCACGTTTGTCATTGATTTTCTCCGTTGCATCGGGGGTCGCCAATATACCCCGAACCAGAATACGCTCCACCTTGCCGAAAAGCTCCGCCAGAAGCATGATCTTCCAGTCGCTTCTCGCCATGGGGCCGGTGGCGAAGCTGTCCGCAACGGAGAGCAAGAAGACCATTTTCAGCAACTGCACATCCTGAATCACCTGGGCCACCTGTACGCACGTCTTTTCTTCCCCAAGGTCTCTGTGCTGGGCCACTCGGGGCATGAGCAGGTGATGTTTTGCCAGAAAAGAGACGATCGGTTCCCATGATTCATCGAACCCCAGTCGTGAAAGAATCTCCGGAATCAATTGCCCCCCCCGCAGGCAATGGTCGTCACCGTGACCTTTTCCGATATCATGGAACAGCGTCGCCAGAAAAAGCGCTTCGGGGTTGGCGACCTCTTCAAAAACAGCCCTTAGAATAGGCCATTTTTCGTCGTAAACCCCTTTTGAAATTTCGGTGATCACCTCCGCCGCCCTTAAGCAGTGAAGGTCTACGGTCATCACGTGGTAGAAGCCGAACTGCGGCAGGTTCCGAATCTTCTTGAACTCAGGAATAAACAGGCTGATGAGCCCGATTTCGAGTGCCAGCCGAATAATCTTGCTGTTTCCGGGCAGCATCAGCAGGCTTCGAAACAATGCCTGTCCTTCCGCTCTTTCCACCAGGACTCTTCCCTTTTCCCTGATGATTTTCTCGGCTTCCCAGATAAAACCGGATCCCAGAAAAAGTCCCCGCTCGCCGGCTTCTTTGAATCCCCTAAGAACCACAATCGGATCCTTTTCAAACAAACGCCCTTTTCCAAGAACCACACTTCCTTTTCGCACCTTGAATTCCGGAGGAAGATTATCCTTTGTCGACTCGCCGGGAGAGGGATCAAGGATATCGAGCATCTTCACCTGGAATTCTTCGTGGCGGTACCTGATTCTGTTCAGGTGAGAATAGACATCTCTCATGAGTTTTTCAGGGGCGGAAATATGGGGACCATCCCGATAGTCCAGCATCCTCGAAATCTGGTCCTGATACAACAGTCCGAGGCTATCTTCCCTCCGATGTGCCACCCAGTGCAGGTAATTTCTGATCTTCAGGAGAAAACTGCGGCTCACTCCCAATTTGTGAATTTCAAAGTACTTGAAAGCCGCGAATCGTTTCATTTGGCCCAGGCGTTCACAGCCGAACCATATGCGGGCCATCCAGGCCATGAGATGGATGTCCCGAAGGCCCCCTAAACCTTCCTTCAGATCAGGCTCCACAAAACACCCTTCTACCTTGTTACGTTCCGCCCTCTCGCGCCTTGACATGAGGAACCGGCCCAGAAGGGCGTCCTTTTCACGGTCTATGCGGGACCAAAAGGCCTCTTGATAGAGCCTGTAGAAAAAACGGGACCCCAGCAGAAAACGGCTGTCCACTAAAGCGGTGAGCATTCGAAAATCCCCCATGGCCACTCCAAGGCACTCCTGAACCGTCAGGACAGAATGCCCTACCTCCAGCTTTGCATCCCACAGTGGGTAAAGAGCGTCGCGAATCACCTGCTCCATTTTCGACGGCAACTCGCCTCGGTGGATTACCATGAGATCGACATCGGAGCCAAGGCACAGCTCCCTGCGTCCGTAACTGCCCAGGGCCACGACTGCCAGCGCGCCGTCACCGTCTTGACGTGCGTCATTTTGGAAGCCCGCCAACACGAAGAGATCTTGAACAAACCGATCCATCACGTTGGTGTATTGGTGGCAAAACCGAAGGCCGGTTCCGGACCTGAGCGTCTCTTCCGCCAGGGCACCCTTTTCCTGGATAAAGGTCTTGACCCTTTTTTTTGATCTCGCCAAAGCAGCAGCCTTAAATGGCGTCCCGGTCTTCTTCCCCGGTTCGAATACGGATGGCCTTTTCAATGGGAATAACGAAGATCTTTCCGTCCCCGATTTCGCCGGTGTAAGCCTTTTCCTTGATCGCTTCCACAACCCTGGGAACCAGATCAGCGGGCACCACCACTTCAAGTTTTACTTTCGGTAGGAAATCAACCACATATTCTGCTCCCCGATAGATCTCTTTGTGCCCTTTTTGGCGCCCGAAGCCTTTTACTTCCGTCATGGTAATGCCGGTTGCGCCCTGCTTGATGATGGCGTCTTTCACATCATCCAGCTTGAAGGGTTGGATAATCGCCTCGATCTTTTTCATCTCCTAATCTCCTCATCACCCAATGCCGCACTTTTCCGGGTCAGCGGTCCTTAGGGTTACTTGTTATGGCCGGTATATAATACAAACCGCTTTCCCCGGTGCAGATGGGGAAAGCGGTGCAATTTTTTCAAGTCGGCCAGTCTACAGGGTAGGTAGATATTTGTCCAGTTCAAACTGGCTCACATGGGTTCGGTAGGTATTCCACTCTATATGCTTGTTTTCGATGAACTTGTTAAACACGTGGTCGCCCAGTACCTCCCTTACCAGTTCACTCTTTTCGGTTTCGAGAATGGCCGCATAGAGGTTGCCGGGAAGATCCGTGATCCCGTGGGCTTTTCTCTCCGCGGGGTTCATCTCATAGATGTCTTCCTCAACCGGTGACGGCAGCTCATATCTGTTTTCAATCCCCTTTAACCCCGCACCCAACATGACCGCAAAAGCCAAATACGGATTACAGCTTGGGTCGGGAGACCGAAACTCAATACGTGTGGCCTGTTCCTTGCCGGGTTTGTACATGGGGACACGAATCATGGCAGACCGATTTCTTCTGGCCCATGACACGTAAACAGGGGCCTCATAGCCGGGCACCAACCGCTTATAGGAGTTCACCCACTGGTTGCACAGAGCCGTAATCTCCGGGGCGTGGCGCATCAATCCCGCAATATACTGCTTCGCCATTGTCGACAGATTGTACTTGTCTGACGCATCGTAAAAGGCGTTTTTGTCTTTCTGAAACAGAGACTGATGCACATGCATGCCGCTCCCGTTCTCCCCGAAGATCGGCTTTGGCATAAAGCTGGCGTAAACGCCCTTCTGCCGGGCGATTTCTTTAACCACCACCCGGTAGGTCATCAAATTGTCCGCCATGGTCAGTGCGTCTTTGTATCTCAGGTCAATCTCGTGCTGGCTTGGCGCCACTTCATGATGGCTGTATTCCACCTGAATCCCCATATCCTGCAGGGCAAATATGGTTTCACGTCTGAGGTTGCTTCCCATGTCAACAGGCCGGGCATCAAAATACCCCCCCTGGTCCATCACTTCCGTGCCCTTATCATCCTTGAAATAGAAATATTCCGCTTCAGGGCCCACATAGAAAGTGTAACCTTTCTCCCCGATCTTTTTGAGCAGCCTTCTCAGCACATACCGGCAGTCTCCCTCATAGGGCGTTCCATCCGGATTCAGGATATCACAGAACATGCGGGCCACCGGCCGATCACCGCTTCGCCAGGGGACCACCTGGAAAGTGTCGGGGTCGGGCTTTGCAATCATGTCACTTTCCTGAATTCGCGAAAAACCTTCAATGGAGGAACCGTCAAAGCCCATCCCTTCGATCATCCCCTCTTCCAATTCGGACGGGGTGATGGCAAAGCTTTTGAGCATCCCCAGGACGTCCGTAAACCAAAACTGAACAAAGCTGATGTCTTTTTCTTCTACAATCTTTTTGACGTCATCATATGACTGACATTTCCAATCCATCTTAATACCTCCCTATTTTCTTGCATGAATGTTGAATGGTAAATTCAGGGCAAACCGATGCGGTTTTGGTTTGCGATTCAGAAATTCCGGCTGATTTGGTTAGGCTGTTGCAATTGTAATGCCAAAAAACGGACCCAAAGCACGGACCTTGGAAATGAAAAAGGCCGGGGCGGTCGATCTTCCCGCAATCACACATTGAGACATTACATTTCTGTCGATAAACAGGCAAAAAATCCACAAAAATGTGGTCGATATGGATGGAGGTACGCGATGCTTCGTTCCTATTCCACCGTAACGCTCTTTGCCAGATTGCGGGGTTTGTCGATGTCCCTTTCAAGGAATTTGGCACAGTAGTAAGCGAGCAGTTGACAGGGAATCACGCACAGTATGGGGCTCAAGAAATCGAGAATGGACGGCACCTCGATGATATCATCCGCCAATGCACGGACCTTTTCATCCCCTTGGGTGGCAATGGCGATTACCGGGCCTCTGCGGGCCTTGATTTCATTAATATTGCTGAGCATCTTCTCGTGCATTTCGTCGTCGGGGATAATGGCCACGGTGGGCATTTCGGGATTTATCAATGCAATGGGCCCGTGTTTCATCTCTCCGGCGGCATACCCTTCGGCGTGAATATAGGAGACTTCCTTGAGCTTCAATGCGCCTTCAAGGGCAATGGGATAATTGTACTTGCGACCCAGGAAAAGCCAGTTGGTGCAATGATGGTATTTTTCTGCGATGGCTTCTATGTGGCTTGATTGCCCCAGGAGTTCACGAACCCGTCCCGGCAGGGCTTCCAGTGCTCTTATGGCCTGAATACCCTCGGTGAGTGAAAGATGTTGATGGCGTCCCAGCAACAGCGCCAGCAGGGTCAGTGTAATCAGCTGCGAAGTGAAATTCTTCGTGGATGCCACGCCGATTTCCGGGCCCGCGTGGTTATAGATCCCGGCATCCGTCTCTCTTGAAATGGTACTGCCCACAACGTTGACAATTCCCAGAAGATTGGCCCCTTTGCGCTTGGCCTCCTTTATGGCGGCGATGGTATCGGCGGTTTCGCCGGACTGGCTGATGGCCACCACAAACGTATTGGGTGGAAAATTCAACTTCCGATAGCGGAATTCCGAAGCCAGCCCTACTTCCGTATCAATATCCGTCAGTTTCTCAAAGATGTACTTTCCAACGCAGGCCGCATAATAAGAGGTGCCACAAGCCACCAGAACCATATGCCGACATCGTTTTAGGTCTTCCCAGACGGGCATGATACCGCCCAATTTGGGGACACCCTCTCCCGGCTCCAAACGCCCGCGGAAAGCGTTCTTGATGGTGTCGGCCTGTTCGTAGATCTCTTTCAGCATGAAATGGGGAAAACCGTTCAACTCCGCGTCCTCGGCCTGCCATTCCACCGTTTCGGTGCCCCGCTGAATCAATTGGGCCGAAGCCGTTGAAATGGAAAAATCCTCCGCCGTCACCGTGGCCAGTTCATTCTCCTGAAGATGTACCACTTTATTGGTATAGCGGACCATGGCGGAAACATCAGATGCCACAAAATGTCCTTCATCGCTGACGCCGATGATGAGGGGGCTTCCGCGCCGCGCCACAACGATCTGCCCGGGAACATGGCGGTGAATAACACCGAGCCCGAACGTTCCTTCCACCTGGCTCATGGTTTTCCGGACCGCATCCGACAGGTTGCCGTCGAAGTAAAGGCCGATCAATTGCGCCAGAACCTCCGTATCGGTATCGGAGCGAAATGTAATACCCTTTTTTTCCAGCTGTTTTTTCAGAAGATGGTAGTTTTCGATAATGCCGTTATGAATGACGTAAACGTTTTCATCCTGATCCCGCTGGGGGTGGGCATTTACGATGGAGGGTTCACCGTGGGTTGCCCAGCGGGTATGGGCAATACCGCTATGCCCCTCCATTGGTTTATCATCCACCAACGCCTCCAGGCTTGCGATCTTCCCCACTTCGCGGTGGCATGAAATGTCGTTGTCATTTTGAACGGCCAGACCCGCTGAATCGTAACCTCTGTATTCCAGCCTTCTTAATCCTTCGATCAGAATCGGTTTTGCACTTTTTTGTCCCACGTAACAAACAATCCCACACATACTGCTATTCTCCTAAGGATATTTCATTTTCAAAAAAGACCAAACACGGGCGATAACAGCAAGAACCGGGCCCGGAATTTCCAGGCCAAGGAAAAATCAGAGTACTCTAACGCTTTACTAATGAATACACAACCAAAATCTGTGATGCCTCATATTTTTGGCAATCATCACAATGTGGCACACCGGTTGCAGGGATCTTAATGGACCAGGCGCCCCGGTTTTGAGGTGCCGGAACTTTGAACGTTCTAAGGAGACCATTCATGCTGGTAGCAGAAACCAACCGTGATAAAGATATTCGCAGGACCCCTGCATCCATTGTGCTCGAAGAATCGAGGCGTGCCCTTGGCCAAGAATTTGAAAAGGGGATGAATCTCCATTCCTTTTCAGAGGCATACACTGAAATAGTAGACCAGTATTTCAGGCAGAGTCATCTAAACAGTGAAACGGGACGGCGCCTATTTAAGGAAAGAAAGTCATTCGCGGTGCTGGCTGCGGGAGGCTACGGTCGAAAAGAGCTCGATTTTCATTCCGACATTGATATCCTTATCCTGTTCGGGTCAAAAATCCCCTCCATGGCAAAAAAGCTGGTGGAGGAATTTTTCTACCCCTTATGGGACCTCGGTTTCGATCTTGGGTACGGCGTGCGCACCACCAAGGATTGTCTCACCCTGTCCAAGAATGACTTTGAAGTGCTGACTTCCATCATGGATGCCCGGTTCATATGCGGCGATTCCCCCCTGTACCTTTCAATGATGGAATCCATTCACCGAAAGATCACTAGAAAAAAAGCGGTTGAGATTTCCAGGTGGCTGGAGGAATCCCATAGGATCCGCATGGAGACCTATGGGGATGCGAGCCATCTTCTGGAACCGAATCTCAAGGAAGGCATCGGCGGTCTCAGGGACTATCACCAGGTGCTGTGGCATGCAAAAGCGCTTTTTGAGCTGCGAGTCCCCAGGGACCTGGAATATCATGGAAAACTTTCCCACAAGGAGTATGAGGACTTAAGGAAGAACCTCCAATTTATCTGGGCAGTGCGAAACAGGCTGCATCAACTGGCCGGCAGGAAGAACGACCGGCTCAGCTTTGAATACCAGGAGGATATTGCCCAATGGCTGGGGTACGGAGACGAAGACAATTTCCTGGCTGTAGAGCAATTCATGGGCAAACTCCATCGGGCCATGGCATCCATCAAAAACATGAATCGCGCATTCGCCGCCGCCCACCTGCCAATTAAGAAAGGCTCTCCCGTAAAGGCCCAATACGTGAAACCATTTCGTGGGGGATTGATCATTGAAAATGGTGAAATCCTTTTTGATTCAGCCACTGCCATCGTATCCGAACCGTTCCTGCTGATGGATGTGTTTTACCAGCTTGCGGAATCGGGCTGTACCCTCTCCATGGAGACGGAGCGGTTGATCCGGGAATTCCTATTCCTGGTGGATGACGAATTCAGATCATCGCAACAGATGGGAGAACGTTTTCGGAACATCCTCAACACCAAAAGGGCCTTTGATGCCCTTGAAAAAATGTTTGAATTGGGTTTTCTGGAAGGATATATCCCCGAGTTTTCGAAAATAAGAGACCGGGTGCAGTTTGATGCCTATCATATTTTTCCGGTGGGGCGACACTCTCTTGAGACCCTCAGGCAGCTTAAAACCCTGGGAGGGGGCAAGGATATTCTGCTGGTGGACATCTTCAACGACCTGCCGGATCCAGAACCGCTTTTCCTGGCGGGCCTCCTTCACGATATCGGCAAAAAGGGCAAAAACCACGCACGAAAGGGCGCCGAAATCGCCGAAACCATACTGGCGCGGCTCAAATATCCCAAAGCCGAAGCCGATCAGATTCTCTTTCTCATAAAGCACCATCTCCTTTTGATGGAAACCGCAACACGCAGGGACTTGGGAGATGAAAAAGGAATTGTGCAATGTGCTCGCATCATCGGGGATATCGAAAAGTTAAAAATGCTCTATGTACTGGCCTGGGCCGATGCCCGCGCCACCGGCCCCCGCGCCTGGAACACTTGGGTGGCCAACCTGATTCAAGAGCTCTTCTTCAAAATCCTCAACATTTTTCTGGGAGAGGAACTGGCCACGCGGGATGCCTCCCAAAGGGTCCAGGATACACTCTTGCAGGTCCAAAAAGCATTTCCCAATCTACCGGAGGAAGAACGTGAGGGACTCTTTTCAGCCATGTCCCCCCGTTACCTCCTGAACACCGCTCCTCAAGACATCATCCATCATGTCCACATGTTAAAGGACCTGGAAAAGCACCCCCATGGAGAAGACGGCCCCCAAATCGCCGTCGAAATCAAGGAGAATGAAATGGAAAGCTGTGTGGACATCACTTTCATGGGCAAAGACCGGCCTGGCATATTTTCCCAGATGGCCGGGGTACTTGCCATCAACCAGGTGAACGTGATGGCCGCCAATATCTATACATGGGGGGACGGCACGGCGGTGGATATCTTCAGGGCAACCACCCTTCCGGACCCCCATCGTGCTTCCGAGGTCTGGAGGAAGGTTAGGAAAGACACGGAAGACGTCTTTAACGGAAAACTCTCGTTAGATGCGCGCATCAAAGAAAAATCACGGCCATCCATATTGGATACGGATTTCAAACCGACCCATTCACCCAAAGTCATCGTCAACAACCGCGCCTCTGATTTTTTCACGCTGATTGAGGTGTTCGCCGACGACCGGGTGGGGCTCCTTTATGACATCACCCGAACGCTTTTTGAACTGGGGCTGGATATTCGCATCGCGAAAGTCGCCACGAAAGTGGATCAGATTGCCGACGTGTTCTACGTGCGTGATCTGGAGGGGCAAAAAATAGAGGACGAAAACGAAACAAGGAGGATTATCGAAACCCTCAAAAAAGCACTCACCGAATAGCTTCGAATTTGGTATTTGATGGCGAAGGCTTATAGTCTCATGAATCGGAGAAGCAGCTGGATTCCCGGGACGGGTGGGCAAAAGGTTATGTTTCTGCAAAAAGCATCGTGTGGGAAGCCCGTTTCAATTCTCCAATTGAAAATCATCCTTAATATCGCCCAAAAGTGTATTTATTGACTTCGCTGTTTCATCATCGGGAAGGGTTTCTCCGTCCCCTAATTCGATGATAACGCTAAAAGCGATGGGTATTTTGGCTTTGTTCTTAACTTCCAACAGCTTTGGCATGATATCGCCTAAATCCTGTATTTCAGATGGTTTTAGTTCGCTATGAGCGACCAGCTTGTTTGAACCTGGTTGCCTTCCCCCAAAACCCGGACCCGTTTCAATACCGGTGGTCGGTCCAACCGCCGATGATACTTTTAGCTTCACACCCTGTGCAGAAGAAAAATCGCAGGGCCACTTTTCGGATCTGGGATCAAGTTGTGCGAATCGGGCATTGATTGAGGCCGTCACCACGTCGCTCACGGTTTTCCATGGCAATGTCTGCCCGTGTTTTTGTGAAAGAGCAATGGCGATTGAGAGTGCGGTGGTTTCATCATTCGTCCATGCTGAAGGCAGCGTTTCAGGCAATATTTCCACGGCCATGATCTGAACCGGCGGTTTCTGGATCGTCGCTTGTTCAGTAAGGACTCCTGCCGGGATGGGTTCTTCAAGAATACTGGCCGGTCCGTTGGTCAGCCACAGCAAACCGGATTCGACGGCTTGTGTCACAGTCTTGTAAATAACCTCTTTTGACGCTTTGGGTATTCGCAGTGGTTCCATGTACCCATCACGCTGGATCTGGGCGACGTTGGTTCCGTTAAAATAGTCCATCACCGTTTGCATTGTGATGGTGTCACTTTGCCACAAATCCGGCAGTTGCTCCGGCTCCAATGAGAACGATGAAATCTCTTCGAGATCGGCAGCATGGGACAACACAAGCTCGAGGGACGGATCGGCCATCGCGGTTTCATCGGGGCGTGAAAACCACCACGTCCGAGCCGAACCATCCGGCCGCGTCAAACGCAATACAAACGCCCCCATCACGCAGCCTTCAACCAGTGTATCGACGATCGCCTGCGCTTTGAGCATTTTGGGCAAATGGGGCAATTGCGCAAATGAACCTGAGAGGTCTTTCACCCGCCTGCTTGTTTCCCCATCCTGCCACAAATCATAGGGGCCGTCCGGCAATAATGCCTCCGCTGAAATAGCGGAATCCTGGATGCGTGACCTTGAATCATTCTTAATAATGGTAAAATGGGGTTCATCCGTCACGTTGATTTTAAAGGCCTGTACCTCATTTTTGTCCGATACGGTTACAACGGTGCAGTAGGCCTGCCGAATCGCGTCAGGAATGCGTCCTTTGGCTTTGTCGAGGTTGATAACGAGCGTCTGCATGCGGGCAATATCCACATTGCCATCTTTCTGCTGTTCCTTGAGGTTCTGCCCCACTTGTTCCCAGGCCAGATAGTCCCGGACGCCGGCAGATGCAACCTCAAGACCGTCCTTGGAAGGGGCCAAAAGGATGACGGAATTTCGGTACACCCTCGGTTTTTCCGGCCCGGTGGTCTCATCCAGATATCGTTTGGCTTCGGAACCTGGTTTGCCGGAGTCGCTTGCGCCGTTCGGACCAAGAATGCCGTAGTGGAAAAGCCCGTCATCTTCAATATCACGGGGTTTTGCTGGCAAGGTATGGACACGAACGCCAAAAGCATGGGCACCAGTGGATAAAGTTCTGACTTTGCCGATTTCGTCCAACAACCGGGCGCGCACCACATCATCGGAAACCCGGCTCACCGCCACAGAATGCATTTGAGTAAGATTCGGACGATTGCCAAGACGCCAAGTACCCGGCAATTCGTTTTTGTCGGCAGCCGTATACTGATCATCCAACCAGAAGCTGACCTGTGACCAACGCAGCAGCCCTTTTTCCAACTCGATTTTGTCCGGACGGTTGGGCGCGATCAGAATGGTTAGATCACGGGTTTTGGCGCTTTGAGCGATGGGTTGGGAGTGCAGGAACGTGGCGATAACCGCCTGTTCCACGTCCCGAAAACGCAGACCCACGGAATCCTGTTGAATTTCTCTGGCCCGTCCCAGCTCACCTTCGATAATACCGGTCCAGGCTTGCCGTTTGCCCTCATGTTCTTCGGTATCCGCAACCGTGACCAGCTCGCGCATGGCTTCGGACAAGCCTTCTTTGGCCGGTTGGTTCAAAAAGACGCATGGACCGATCAAGGGGCTGACATCCCATTTTTCAGCCTCGCGCAGGGCCAAGGCAAAGGTGCGCAAAACCCCCCTTGCTTTCTGGAATCGATCCAATTGGGTCCATTTGGTGTAAAACACCTCGGTGAGATCCGGATGGAACGGATAGCTGCGAAGAAAACGCTCTTCGGCATCCGCCCCTTGTCTTTGGGTTTGTTCATCCAAATCAAAAAGCCCCTTGAGGGCCGCCTGAACATGGGGCCGAAACGCATCCCGGTTCTTTATCGATTCCGGGGTGAAGAAACGGCGGCGTAAAACCTCGGCCACATCCTCCTTTACAACCGGTTCAACGGCCTCCTCGCGTTGCCGCTGGAAAATATCATACAGTTCGCCCTGCAGCCTGCGCCCGAAAGCGTCCGTCTTTAACGGGTCGCTTGCCAGCAAAGACGCAACAACACAGCAGCTATCAACCTTGGTTGCTGCCTGGGTCAGGTAATGAAAAAAATTGATGATTCGATCGTTCCAATTTCTATCTAAATCAATGACTGATCGTGCGTACATCAAGACTTCGTCAATCAAGATGAGCACCCCCATGCCGCCTTTTAAAGGTATTTCAAGAAGATCGATGAGCACATTCTCAGCGGGGGGGGACTTACGCTCTTCCGGTTTACCCTCGGAATGCATCAACTTAAGGCCATCATCTCCGGCGATTTGGTACGCCAATACACTCCAAGGCTGCAACAATCTCCTTTTGGCTCCCGTAGGACTTAACACATCGGCACCTGTCTCAGGATCAAGCTTATCAAAGCACATTCCAATCACATGTGCTTTTGGCGGTTTCTGGCCAATAGCTTCACGGAATTCGTCCACAGCAGGGAGTTTCGGCAGTCCGTCCGGGTCAGCCATCAAATGCCGCAAGGTTATCAAGGTGTGCGTCTTGCCGCCGCCGTAGGTCAGCTCCAACTGGCGGACCGCTTTGTCATTCTTGCCGGCAACACGCAATGCCACATCTCGAACCAGTTGCCTCAGATTGTAGGTCGGGAAGGTCAAAGCGAAGAAATTTTCCGGAGTTTCATAAACAGGGCGTTTGCCGCTTTGCATGAGAACTTCATATAAATCAGCAGCAAACATATGTAACGGCAGTTCACCTGATTTAAGGTCGTTCCGTAGGGTCACGACTTCATGCCAGATCTTCCATGGAATTTTCTTGGCCATGATCTTTGCTCCTTGTTATTCCGCGATATCGTCGCCGCTATAGGGCAGCTCTTTCTGGGGATCAAAAACCGCTCCCTTGGCCTGTATATGGTTGCTCAGGCTTTCCAGAATCGGCCTTTCGTCGCTGCCGCCGTTGGAAAGTTCAATCAACGACTGAACCAGGCGTTTGAACAATTCCTGGCGCCGCAAACCGTTGTCATCCAAATATTCATCTACCTTGTGGACATCCCCGGCCCTCCACAAATGCATCAGGCGGTGGACCCTGTCGATCAATGGAATGGGACGTCCACTGGGGGCTTCAAAACCCATTGTACCGCGTTTTCGCTGTACCCATGCCTTTAGCTTGATCTTGCTCCCTGAGTGGCCGTTTTCTTCCGGATCGGCATCATAGTCGGAATCTGTTTCATCGTTTTCATCCTGCGTTTGTTTGGCGGCTCCTTTGTGCGATACCAGGTCCCAGACGGTTTCCAGCTCTCGGTCCGATAAGCCGCAAGCTGTTGCATATAAAATGCATGCTCCGGACGGGGCCTCCCCCAATCCAAAGTCATGGCGATGAAGCAAATAATAGGCAGTGGGCGCATCCATGCGGTCAGCCGCTGCCATATCGGAACCCTCTTTTTCGCCGGTGAGCACCTGCCCCACCACAAAGTCCACAACCATGCGGCGTACATGGGATAGAAACTCTCCGACCGACATCACCTGGCCCGGCGTGTTGGCTTTTTTGATGATGGGATGTTTGCTGTAGGCTTCCAGGGCGGGGCCGGTGGCCGCCCACACAAAGTCCGGCCCACGAATGCCTGCATCCCAGTATTCACGTAGTCTTTCCGTTATGTTTGCACGCATCTCTTCAAGAACTTTATTGTCCCAGCCTGGGCGAGCTGAGATAAGGCGTTTTTTACATACCAACCATACAGAGGATGAAAGAGACGCAGACTTCAAAGCATTTGATCGAACTGCGCGTTCTGTCTGAATAGGCCAACTTGCATCAACAAAGAAACCTGCATGAATAATCGCAGATACTAATGTCTCCCAAGCATTTGGATGCTTATGAGCAAAGACGACAACAAGACTTCCTGAATCGCTAAGTTGGTCAAAGCAAATCTTGAAGGCACCACTCATTCCATTTTCATATGCCTTTTTTGATGCAACAGCATCGCCTCCAAATCTACTACGATCATCTATTAATTCACCATCTTCTATTTCATTTTCCCACTTGGGACCTGTTTCATTTCTGAATGCCTCTTCTGTTTCATGAGACATGTCATTAACTGAACATCGGAGCCAATTATAGAATAAATCCATTACATCCGAATAGGCTATTGAATCGTAGTAAGGTGGATCTGTCAGTATGACATCGTATTCTTGCTCAATATCCATTTTTTTTACGGAACTATTGTATATTCGTGGATGGACAGCAAAAGACAAAGCATCATTTAGATGATCATTCACAAGTGTCACCCAATTGAGGGCATTTCTAAAGCTGCCACTCGCGTTACCAATCAAGTTTACTTCGCTGAAGTCCCATGACATAGGCAAAGCAAAACGCTGGAGTGTGTTGACACTAAATTCACCACCTATTTGCCAGTGGGTTATCGTGGTCGAAGAGTCAACAAGTTTGTCTAAGCAAATTGACAGATTACTTTGTAAAGCATCGATCCATGAACAATTATAACCGAATTTTTTAATTAAATCCCTAGATTTGCGTATGCAGTGGACAAAGATCCCGAGAGCTTTTAGTTGCCTATCTAAAAAAAGTTTTCTCCATTTATCAATCCCGTAAAGTATCACACGAAAACCCGAATTTCCTTCAATTCGATTTCTGGGTAGATCTTGATCAAAAATACCATCTGGAAAACCACTAAAAAGATCGTCAGTATTTTTTCCTGTTGAAACGGCTACTTCAATATCTGTTTCGGTTGCCGGCTTATACTCTTTTGATGTTTGTCCTTCCACCACAAAAGCCATCATTCTTTGTGATAATCTTCCAGCACATCCTTCAACACGAATATCACTCATAGTCATTATAGTATCACAGCAAGGACATTTTGCTCCAGCTCGTGACATGGTGCCTTGGCCAATCCGCTTATCATGCTCCCGTCTCTGCGCCGGATTACTTCCATGAACGGGGACATCATTCTGAATACCGAATTCGACACCGCTTTTATCATTCTTTGGCGTTACTGCAAGCAAGACCCGTTTTCGATCTTTCTTGCAAAGCCATCTGGTCTTCAAAAGTGGTACCGTTGCCCGACAGTGTTTACACTTCACTGTCCTTGCCCACAAATAGGCCACTGTCGGTTTTGCAACCCAACGGGGATTCCGTTTGTCTTTGATATAATCCTCTGAAAACTCAGCATTCAATAAGTCTATGTCCGGCATACCATCTTCTTTTAACGGCACCAATCGCATGGGCTGTTTTTCGTAGGGATTGGGATTTTTCAAATCAATGGGCTCGAAATCAGCATAAGTGGGATAAAATTGCGCCAACTCCTTGCGGGCCTGATTCAGCACCCAACGCCCCCAGGCCCGAACATGCCAAGCCAGATCGGCCCTGGGGATTCGCCCCGAGTCTTCCTTATCCCACAGCTTGCGCTGAGGTTCGGCTTTCTGCCGTTTGGTCTGTTTTGTGCGTCCTACAAGATGGGGGTGGGCCTTATAAAACACCTCCATGAAGTCTTCATCTTCCACAATAAAATCGGGCAGAGGGTGCGTTTTGCCGGCCAGTTGCTGCGGATATTCAAGAGTACATTTGAGGATGAACCAGGCGACCGGGTTGATGTCCACAGCGGTGGCTTCACAACCCAAGCGCATGGCTTCCAATGGAATTGCCCCGCCGCCGGCAAACGGATCCAGCACGCGCGGGGCCCTTCCGCCGTATGCTTTTTTGATCTCCTCACGAAACCAGGCCAGTTCATTTTCACGGAATTCGACATTCCGGCGATGTTCTTCTATCTTTTTCCGGCCGCCGGATTTAGGCTCCGTACCGATCCATCTGAGCACGCCGCCTTGCGTCTCTTCTTTGACACGTTCGATAATGCGCCCATTGGGCATTTTCTTTCTTTCAATTTTTTCAGTAACCGTACCCCCGATTCGCTCGCAGAGTTTTCGCCGTTCTTCGGGCGTTCCGGGGTCCGGCAGCAATGTCGCCAAGAGGGCTGCACGGCATGCGGCCAAAGGCCGCCTTGCCGGCCAAATATGCAGGGTCGAAATATGTCCGTGGCGGACGTTCTTTTCGTGCACGGATGCAAGGGAAGTTTGCTTCAGGGGAAATGCGCGTTCGATAAGACGCGGTTTGGCGGTCATTCAATTGCTCCAATGAAAACCGGAAAAATCCGGAAATGCTAATTGTTGATCCGGTAGTATCCGGCAGGAACACCCTTGCCGGATCGATCCGGCAGTATCCGGAAAAACAAGCATGCCGGATAAATACCGGATAAGTGCCGGATCCTATTCAATCTCTTTTGCCGTGCGCAAATATCGGGTAGCCGGACCGGAACCGGTTCGGCGCAGATAGCCGATGTTCACCAAATCCGCCAGATCGTTGCGCGCTTGCCGATCCGAAACCGAAAACCGTTCCTTGTACACTCCAGTCGAAATTACCGTTTCAAAGGCCATATCTTCCAAAAGCTTCTTCTGGCGGTCATTTAAAGTGTCCGTTTCTCCGGCCTTTCGGAACAGAACGGTAATGCCACCGGAATCCTGTCGCCATTCCGGGTCCGGCATTCCGGTATCGCGACACCATCTAATCATACGTCGGGCACCGGAACCGATGCGCTCAACATACCCCCTGAGGAAGAAAACATGCGCGATATCCGGATTGTGTGGTCGTGAATGGTGCTCTCGCTTGAGGTCATCTACGCTCATCCCCGCAGGAAGGGCCCCGGAATTCCAGATTTCGATGCCATGGGATTTCAGCACAACGGATATTCCCCCATCATAGGCTTCGTAATCACGGTGTTGGACGGCGTTTAACACTGCTTCGCGAAGGGCCGGGAACGGATAGGCAAATTTCTCTTTGCGCTGCAGGTGGTCAGTCGGTATCTCTGATGTAATGGAGACATGCCGTTTGAAGAATTCCATTATCTGTTCCATCAACCGAAAGGCATTCCCTTCAAATATGCGGTTGTCGATTAATTCATCACCCTCGCGATCGCCATAACAGACGGCCCGCACTCTGGTTTGGGGGAGTCGGTTCTCAGGATGCCTCCCAAAAAGCACCAATGCTCCGTTGTAAATCTGACCCTCCTCTGCCAAATGAAAAAATCGGAGGGTTTCCATTAAGCTAAATCCGGCGCCTTCCTTCAGCAGATGGTGACGGCGCGCCTCATCAAATGATTTGCGAACCTCTTCCTCGTCAAGATCTGATGCTTCAACCCCCAAAGCGGGTTGACGTTCCCAATGATATCCTTTTGGCGTCGTTAAAAGCTCTCCGATTGCCTTTGAATCGGCCTCTATTGTCTTATCTTGTTTCCGAACGTAGATTTTTCTGTTCCAAGTATATGGTCGATCCATTCCCTGAGGAACATCAATAATCAAAAGGTCTTTGTCTTGAACCTGAAACGGCGAGATCGAAACCGCCAGACGCGGAGACAATTTTTGTGCCAAATGTCTACGTAGAGAGACTGTATACTCATCTTGTTGCGGCACACCAGCTGCCTCACCCTTGTCGTTGATTCCGAGTAAAATGGAACCTCCCCCGGCATTTGCGAAGCCGCATACGACCCTGCCGATGTTATCAAGATCTGCTTTCCCAGATTTCAATTCCAGAGACGTGGATTCAACGATATCACGCCACCATGAAACCGTTTTCTTCTCTATGCTCATGGAGTCACTCCTTGGCTTTGGCTGCTCGCTATAAATGCTTTCATTTTTCTGAGGTCCGAAAACTGGGCTTCGAGAAAGCGCAGGATATCATGTGTATTGAAATATTCCTGTACCCAGTTGCCGACTCTTTGTTCCAATGGCAGATCAAGCCGCATCGCCGCTTCGTACATATCCAAAATTTTCAGGCTGTCGATAACCGCAGTCGGTTTGAAAACAATCTTTTTCTTCCTTGGGGGGCGGTGGTTAGTAAACCTGAACTGTTTCAACACCTGTCGGGCGACTGAGACATCATGGTTCACAAGAAACCATGCCGGTTTCCCGGTCTCGATGGCACGCAACATCTCGATGTGGGTTATGGATCGTCCGCTGCCTTCCAGGCCACTGCCATATCGTCCCGTAATGATACCCAAAAAAGCATTGCAATCATCAACTGCTTGAATGCAGTTTTGAAAATTGGATTTGCCAGGATCCACCGGGACCGTTCCCGTATGGGACATCCATACTCTGTATCCATATGATGTCAAAGTACCATAGACTTGATTCAACATTTCTTCGTATCCGTAAACGGTGGAAGAAACCATAATGGTGGTTAAAACATCTTTAGATCCTGCTCTTGCCATTAAATCTCTCCCACCTCCATCATCTGCCCATGGCCAATACGTACACCACTTGTCTCCACAGTACCGGAAATGGTGCGCTCTATTGTTTGGCTTTTGCTGAATGGTCTGACAAGAAGGTTGCCGAAGGGATCTTGGACACGCACCAACTGCGGCGTCGACGTGCCACAATGGTAAACGACGTAGAGCCAGTAATCATCGCGCAGATTGCAGGCGCGCGCCCATTCGTTGTCGGTCACCTCCACATCGCCGGCGTCTATGCGCCCCTTTACCTCAATGCAGCGCTGCCGGTCTGAAAATCTGAGGCTCAAAATGTCAAAGCCGGGATGATCGGGAAGGCTGGCCGCCCGAGCGAGTTTAGGGGTGTGTACAAGTTTTACCGTTGCCCCTTCAGCTTCTTCAAAAGCTTTGGCCAAATCCATGGCAATCTGTTCCACATTGGCATCGCGCCATTCAAGTTCCGTGGGATCGCTGGAAGGCACGACCAGTGCATGAGCAATGAAATCTACATCGCCTGGCACCATAAGCTCCGGCTCCCGCCGAATGACGCTTATGGTTTCCTCAAGGCGATTGCTGAGATCGCGCTGCTGAGCTTTAATACGCATTAGTTCAGCCGCGGCACGCTTATTGCCCGCGCGGGTCTTTTGATTCATTTTGGCCCGCGCGGCAGCCAATTCAGCTTCCCGGAAATCGTATCCTCGGCGAACAAAGGATTCGCGCTCGGGAAGCGACGTCATGCGTCGCTCACGGCACTCCACTGCCAGCGATCGGCAAACACGTTCCGCAAAGTAGGCCCCAGCCTGATCGCGCAAGCGTTGGGCTTCGGCCGCCATCCGTTGAGCCTGAGGTGGCAGCCCCTGCCCACCTCTTAGAAGCAACAGATGCTCCACCGGACAATTGCTAATCTCGGCGCTTTCCGTCTGCTTCACGCCCACCAGGCGACATTCCACGGTCTCTTCTTGGGCAAGTTCCGGAATCTCAGGATCTGCCCTTCGTATCACTGTCAGACGCGCCAAATGAAACAAATACGGTTTTTCCGCTGTCGGATCTACAAACACCGCACCGCACAATGCCTCTTTGCCGAGTTTCTGCCGGACCACCTCACGGAAAGCCTCAAAAACCGGTTCACCGGGATGTATCCAAATGCAATACTGGCGGTCGTCAGGGCGCAGTATGGACAATCGTTTGGACTGCATTGTCGGATAGGCATCTATGGCGCTAAGTAGCGGATCAATGGCCCCTTTGTGGGCAGGCAGAAGACTGAAACAGCCGCTCAGGTCACCCTCGACTTTAATGCCGACCAAGGGCGCGGTTGAAGTCATAAATTTACGCACATAGCCGGGCAGCAAACGGAAATACATTTCGTGCTCGATGCTTTCCCGCAAACGAGGTAGTTCCTTTTTTACATCACCGCCATCTCCAAACAACCGCCGTTCCTGTTCCTGGATCGCTTTGACCTGCTCCTTCGTGACACGCCCCTCCAATTCCTGGGCAATCTGTTTGACATCGTCGCCGGAAGCGATCCGCTCCATGTAGGCTTTGATGGAAACTTCACTGAAGATTCGGCCAATGCTGTCGAAAACTT
Organism: Thermodesulfobacteriota bacterium; assembly: GCA_028278625.1. Next base: position 27,577 of record JANQDY010000072.1, on the reverse strand, counting down.
TGTCGGACTTCAGCTGTTTGCGGATTTTTTCAAGCTTGTCCAAAAGGGTTTTCAAAACCCGGCCCTCTCGCGTGCCGGGGGCCACTAGATTGAGGATAATAACAGGATCGTGTTTTTGCCCATACCGATGGATCCGTCCCATACGCTGCTCGAGACGGGCAGGGTTCCAAGGCACATCGTAATTGATCATAATCCAGCAAAATTGGAGATTCACACCTTCAGACGCAGCATCTGTGCAGATCATGAAGCGTGCCCCTTGTTCATGAGCGGATTTCCGGAAACGCTCGATCTGCTCCTGCCGTTTAATAAAATGCATGCCGCCATGGATTTGAGCGATTTGGCCGGTATATCCAAGACCGCTCAGACGGCGAACGAGATAAGCAAGGGTGTCACGATGCTCAGTGAAAATCAGGAATTTCTCTTGGTTGTATTTTTCAGCGGTAATCAGTTCACGCACCTTTTCGAATTTCGACTCACCGCCATTTCTGTTAACTTGATCGGCTAAGCGTCGAAGCTTTTGAACCTGCTCCTTTTCGGCAATCAGATCGGCCAATGAGGCCGCGATAACGCCTTGCAGCAATTTGTCTTCGCTGACCTCGTTCTCCTCAGACCCGTCTTCAGTCGTTTCTTCGTCCGCTGATTTCGATTCGAATATATCGTCATCTTCTCGAATTCGTCTTTGAATCGTTATTAATTGTTCAATGGTCAAATCGCCGGACTGTACATCATTGATGATTCTATCGAGCTTTTCGATGCGCCGCTCAAAAGAGCGAAGCAACGCGTAGGTGGAGCTGGCAAGACGGCGCTGAAAAACCCCCATCGCCAACCGGGCCGCGGACTGATTGAGCAGCTTTGCGCGATTATATACATGGCGAAGGTATTCTGTAGTTTCATCGTAGAGCCGTTGCTCGCTGATGTCGCCTTGCGATAGAGCAAAACCCAGTGTGTCCGAAACCCGCTTTGGGTAGAGTGGCAGTCCGTCTAGACGAACCATTTCCTCTTTCGTGCGACGAATGAAAAAATGACGCCGTTGTTCGGATGGAAACTGGTCGAAAGCTTCAGGGGTTGTAAGCACCTCAGGCTCCAGCAAACGCCAAAGGGCAAAATAGGGATATTCCTTTCCCATGTGCGGTGTCGCCGTAAGTAGAAGCAAGTGATGAGCATGCCATGGAAGATGCCAGCCATGGGCACCATTGCTCGCACCGGCCAAAGCTTCGGCGAGTTGATAGCGCCCCGTCTTTCGAATGCGGTAATCCGCTCCGCGGTCGCAGGAGAGTTTGTGGGCCTCATCGAATACCACAAGCTCATAGGGTTCAACATCCTTTTCTGCCAGTCGAGCAAAGACCCTAGCCCCCGCCAGCGTATCGACACTGACAATGACCATGTCACTCCGCGGACCGATAAAGGGATTGTCGTTTTTTGCATCACCACCACCAACAATGTCAAACGGCAGACTGAACAGCAGTTGGAGTTCTTGTTGCCAATTGCCGACGAGACCTGCGGGCGGGACGATCAAAACGCGCTTCAACAAACGACGTGACAGCATCTCGCGAATATAAAGGCCCGTCATAATGGTTTTGCCGGCCCCGGCGTCATCGGCCATGAGAAACCGCAACCGTGCTTGTTCTAGCATATGGTCATAGACCGCAATCCGCTGATGGGGCAATGGATCGATACTCGCTATCTCGGTGGCAAAAGCAGGATTTGCCAAGTGTCCGAAAGATAATCGTTCCCCTTCAACCAGCGACCTAACGATGTCCGGGTTGGCCGCAAAATCAAGGATGGGTGGCGTGCCACCATAGGGAGGCGGCTCCGGTTCAGCAGTGTGAGAATCAGTACTAAACTCACCTGATAGTTCCAGTATTCTGTTCCATGACAGTTGGGATGGCTTGGATTTGGTATTCTCCCATCGGTTGACGGTGGGAAACGACACACCGAGGCGTTGGGCAAGATCGACTTGTGTCAATCCCATCCTATCGCGAAGACGCTTGATCTGCGACGCATAATCCTTGCTCGGCTTTGGGTCCATTAGCGTAGCTCCTATTCACCCCTGTTGTGTCTGAGCCAGCAATATATCAAATGATATACTGCGTGTCAAAAATCCACATGATAATTTGCTTTTTATTACAATAACAATAAATTAAATTGAATAGATTGAAGAGATGGACGCAATGATCTGGGGATTGCGGACCGCGGCGTGCTGGCAAGCCGTATCAACGTCAGTAATTGCTCGGTTTCCTGGAATCATTTGATCTTCCGTCTGGCAAGGATGTCTACTCTTCCCGTGACGACCGTCATAAAGGGTTCATCAGGGTCGAGCCCGGATTTTTGTTCATCCGCTGGCACGGGCCGTTTTCCGAATCCCCGATCAAAAACACCCGACCCATTATGGCGAAGACCTCCTGGGCGCAGAGGGCGGTCTCGGCCTTTTGGCGGTTGCCCACGGAAGAGCCGGCGACGACTGACCGCACAACCACCCGATGGCGCCTTGGTGCCGTCGGGGCATGGCTGAGGACAACATAATCGCCAGCCCGCATATGGAAGTGCTCAAGGGTCTCGGGCCTTGGCGCTTTCGTCCGCACCAGGGGAGCCTGGTTAACGGAAAGTACTTTCATGGCCAATCCCGGGTGCCGCTGTCCGGCCCTGAACAGGGCAGCCTCGGCCTCCGCCATTTCTCCACCATGTCCGACCAACACCAAACCGGCATCCGGGTTGTTGGGGTGCGTAAAATCCTGAATAAAGGAAAGGTAAACCTCCTTTTCCTGGGGGCTGAAGGTTCGGAGTGACTGAAAGGCCTCGCCCATGTCCCTACGGGGCTTTGGGGGTTCCGGCCCTGAAAGGGATGAGAAGGGCGTCATGAGGGGATGGTAACCGTCAGGTTTCATTGCCCCATTCTCAGGTCTCGCCCTCGACTCGGCTCCCTGCAATACGGCCCTTTCTTTTGTGGATTCGGCCCTGGTCTGACCGCCCGCAGGCCAGATGAAAAGCGCTTTCAAGGCCCTTTTCCAGGCCTCGTAAATGAGACCGGGCGCCATGATGTAGAGTACAATTCCGCTGAGTCCGCAGATCGTCCAGAGGATTCCGAAAACGAGAAAAATGCCCGAATACCCAGACAGCTTCCGATTGAACCCTTCCGCGGTCTGGTATTCGATAATCCCGAAACGTTCCGGTAAAGCCTGGCCTGTTACCGCCTCAAAATGTGCGAAGCACCGGTCTCTGGCTTTATAATCCGTGAGAGCCAAAGGCATGAGAACACCTTTGATGACGCCGTCAAACAAGGGCTCCGCATCTGCGGATGTCCACAGGAACAGGTTGTCGCTCGCTTTCACCGGCACCCAGTATTGACGGGTAAAATAGGCCAGGGATTCACCGCTGTAGGGTGTATGGGGGCAAATCACGTAAGCATCCGGGAGATGGGGCAACTGATATTGGGACTGGGTGGCCAAGCCTTTGGGCAGCGCCCCAAGGGCTTGGGGATATGTGCTCAGTATGCCGGAAAAGGCTTCTTGGTGTTGCCATGAATTCATATTCACGGCCCGCCCCTCCAGCGCCTCCGACCTGATCCAGACCCGCTCCCCGGTTCCCTGGACAGGCACAAGGGAGACGGTCATGGCATCCTTCAATTCAGCGTTGGCCGGAAAGCGGACCGTCCGGGCTTTGCCCATGTCCACCCGGCCGGAGAGGACGACCCTGCACCCCAGCATGCGGCCCAGATCAATGTCGGCGATGTCTGCCGCATTAAACTCTCGGACTTCGTCAGGGGGACAGTTTCCCCAGAAAGGTGCCCAGTTGCCGGTCCGAAAGATTCGCTTGGAGAAGTCGGGCGCGGCCGATAACTGGACATAACGGGGAGATGTTCCCTGGATCAGATCATGGGCCGCATTCAGATCAATGGATTCGGGCAAGTCGGAAAGCCTGTCCCGCGAGGCGTAATAGGCACCACCCAGAAGAAAAAAGAGCCCCCCCAGAAAAACAAGCAGCACCTGGCCCAGATTCCGCAGGTTCCAGGCATACCAGATGGCGGAAAAGATATTTCTGAAGGATAACATGGCCTCTCCTTACCTTGTCAAAATCATCTTGTTCGACCTATGGCCGTCCATCTTCAGAATCTGGGGAGAAAAAGGTGTCCAAGATATCGAGGGCCCAGGTTGCCTTCTGTTGCAAGGCCTCTCGCCGCATCTCTTTCCAGGCCTCTTCCGGCCACCATCTTGCGCCGCCATGGTCCAAAAGGCGCCTGAGCATCCGGTAACCGTCCTTGGCCGTGAAAACCGCACAAAGGAGAGCGGGCTGCATCCAAAGGGAAGCGTTTTCCGAACCCGGGTCCGCACCCAGGTCAATCAGCCGGGTTACGGTTTGCACCTGGTTCAGAAAAATGGCACGATAAAGCGCGTGTTGTGCTGCATAGGGGGGAACACCCCCCTTCAGAATCTCCATGACCTCCTTTTGGCTTTTTCCTTCCGACAGTGCCCGAATCAATTTGGACCCGGACCTTTGCAAAGGAGTGCCCATGAGGAGGTCGATCAACGCCAGGTTGCCGGACAGGGATGCATAATCAACAGCGCACAGGCCGTCCGCATCCCTGGCATGGGGATCGGCCCCGCTCTCCAGCAAAACCCGGGCACATGTCAAAGCCCCCCTGTAGGTGGCTCGCATGATCGGCGTATGGACGGCGGGTCTGGCATGGACATCAGCGCCTGCCTCAAGTAGGAGCCGTACGCTGGCGGCATGGGCGTCCTGGAAATATAGATCCAGCTGCAGCAGGGGGGACGCCCCTGGTTTGCCGTTCGGATCTGCCCCGGCATCCAGAAGATTGCGGAGAAGATCCAAACGAGTGGCCGCCCAGTACACGGGCGCCAGATGGGCATCGGGGTGCCCTTCCGGTGGATCCAATATGACACGCTTTTTGAGAAGCCATCTCACGAGATCCCCATTTCCGAAGCGGCAGGCGTCCACAAGCAATCCATAGCCATGATCACGGCCCAGGGTCGCGCCGCGACGAACCAAATGCCTCACCGCTTCGGGAAACGCCGCTGCCATGCGGACTGCGGTGCGGCCGTTCCATTCCGCTTCCAGAGGCGCACCCGCATCTATCAGGAGATCCAGGAGTTCGGGAGAGGGAGGCGGAAAGCCGGAACGCTCGTAGCAGGTGCGATCAAAAAACCCGACCGCCGCGTGAAGGGGAGTCAGTGCGTGACGGTCAGGGTGAACCTGAGCCCCTTCCCCAAGGAGTTGTCGGACCTTTGCCGTATCACGTCGGGCCGCGGCCTCCATGATGTCTGAATCCGGTGTAAATGGGCCTTCAATTGGCATGGCTACCTTTTTTTTCTTGGAATAGATCAAGCGTTACGGCGCGCTTCAACGCTTTGTCCAGGATACGGGTCCAGATCTCCCGGTCTCGGGCTGCAGTACCTTTCAAAGCTGAGAGAAATCGATGAACGAGCGGTTGAAGGACCAACAACAGGAAGATTGCGGCAAGAAGACCGGCGCCCATCCCAATGAAAAAAGCGAAACCCAAAGCAGAAAGCCCCGGTCGGCCGGGGGGGACTTGCGGGAGGGCCCATAGGGCCCCAATCAGTCCGAAAAGGCCCATGGAAGCCACAATGATTCCTTCTTGAAACAAGTCCCACAGACGGGACCCCGGTTCCACCCGCATTTCAAAGTGGTCGTCCGCGGCGGAAAAATAGACATCCGCACCCCCGATCAACTTCTTCCGTATCATAAGTTGAAAAGGAAGGAAGAGCCGCTTCTGAGTGCGTGCACGGACTGTGGTCTCGTCACCGGTCCAGGAGAGCAAATGGTTCCTTAGCGCAGGTACTAGAACTTTCATCTCCTCTCTCAACGGCCGGCCAGAAGTTGCCGGCACATAATACCGAATAGGCCCATTTAAACGGCGTCCCATGCATGGTCCTTTCTATCACACATTCAATGTATCATGATCGGACGTTTCTCCTTCTAACATTAGCACAGTATGAATCAAAATTTACTTGAATCGCCCTGATATCTGCTCTGAAAGCCTGATGGATCAATTTCTTATCAATCAACCACTGCCACCAACATCACCCGAAAGATCATCCTGGCTGGGATTTTCACGGGGCAGACCGATCCGATAGGCGGCGGAGCCCATGGCATGGGCCGTCGCCGGTCCCGCCAAGAGCAGGAAAAAAATCAGGACCAATGCCTCCCCCCAGCTTACCGGCGTCCAGAGCGCCGCCGCAACGAGCAGACTGACCACTCCGAAAACGCTCACCTTTCCCGTAAGATGCAAGCGGGTATAGACGTCCGGGAGCCGGAAATAGCCTAAAACCCCGATGACCGAGAAGGCGGTTCCCATGATGACGGCGATGATTGCAATGATGGATAGGATCGGGTTCATGGGGCACTCTTTTAAAACATTTTCCTGTCGGTGATGTATTTGGCGAAGGTGATGGTGGCGATGTAGCCTAAAGCGGCGAGGCCCAGGGCCACGTCGATGTAGATTTTTTGGCGGAAGATGAGGCCTGCTATGACCAGGACCGCCAGCGTGAGCGTGCTGACGAGATCCGAGGCCATGAGGCGGTCCACGACGTTTTCTCCGTTCAATAGTTTCCAGGCGCTCACCACCATGAGAAGGACGTGGATGAAGAGCGAGGCATACAGGACGTATGTTAGCGTCGATTCAAGCATTGGAACTTCCTCCATGGGCAGGGGGGGGAGTGTCGAAGATTCTTTGCAGAAGGTCACGGCGCCTTTTCTGGGAGGCCTCAACCAGTTTTCGGGATCCTTCCACATCCAGGCTGTGGATGTACATGGTGCCGTCGGGGTCCATTTCGATCAGGAGCTCGCCGGGGGCTAAAGAGATGGCATGGGCCCCGATGGCGCGGCCGCGGTCGCTTTCGCATTCGGCCGGAAAGGCAATGATCCCTGAGTTCAGAGGCATTCGAGGCTGAATGACGATGCGGGCCACATTGATTCCGCTGACAATGGTATTGCGAATGATAATGGCCATATACACGGCAAGCGCCGTGAAAGCCCGTGGGATCCGGCGCCAGTTCACTGGCCGGCGGCTCTGCCGGAGAAGGAAGTAGACGCCCATGGCGATCAGAAAGCCGAGGACCATATTGGATAATTGCAGGCTGGCTGAAAGTGCCAGGTAAGTGAATAATAAGATCACTACGGGTAGAATGCTTTGCATGATTAGCCTCCCAAAACCGCATGGATATAGATTTGAGGATCCGTCAGCCAGCGTGTGGTTAGAACGGAAACTTGTACCAGATGATCGGCGAAGATGCCGAGGAACAGGATGATGCCCACCAGGATCAGGGGTGCCATGATCCGGTCTCCGGCGCGCTTGGTGCTGATCCCCTCGGCCGGGGCCAGCCACCAGATCCCCATGAAGGCCCGGATGGTGTAGACCAGGGTGAGAATGCTGGCGATCCCCATGAGGAGCAGGACCCAGAGATGTTCGGCCGCAAGGCCGCTTTTAAAAAGCAGCATCTTGCTGATGAAGCCGTTTGTGGGCGGAATGCCGGCCAGGCCCAGGCTGCCGATGAAGAAGAGTGCTCCGGCAAGGGGCAGGGGTTTGCCCACGCCTCTGACCACGTGGAAGGCGGCCGATTTGACCGACGCCCGGCTGGCCACGTACCCGGCCAGCATGAGCATGGCCGATTTGACGATGCCGTGGTTAAAGGCGAAGACGATGGCCGCGGTGAGGGAGAGGGGGGTCCCCCACCCGATCCCCACCAGGATGAAGCCCACTTGGGCCAGGGTGGAGTAGGCCAGCATCCGCTTGACGTTGTGGGTGCCCACGGCGGAAATCCCGCCAAAGGCGATGCCGGCAACTCCCAGGCCGGTGAGAATCGGCTCAATGGGGCTGGCGTAGCCGGTGAAAATCAGGGTGGTCATGCGGATAAAGCCGTATACACCCAGCTTTACGACCACGGAGGAGAGCATGGCGCTCACCGGTGTGGGGGCTGCGGTATGGAAGTCGGGCTGCCAGAAATGGAATGGGAAGGTGGCGCTTTTGATCATGAAGGCCGCCGCGGTGAAGGCCACCGCCAGGGGAAGAAGCGATTTTTCCGGGTCGTGGGAGATCGCCGCGGCCAGTTGGGCCATGTTCAACGAACCGCAGCTCACGTACAGGGCACCTGCTGCCAGAAGCAGAAAGAATGCCGCCAGCTGGCTCATGTAGAAATACTTATACGCCGCTTCGGTGCCATAGCGGTCGTCCGAGATAGCGGTAAGTACCGTGCTGGAGATGGCAAGCAGCTCCACGAAGACGAAGAGATTGAAGAAGTCACCGGCAAGCATCCCGCCGGTCAGTCCGGTCGCCATGAAAAGGAACAGGGGGTAAAAGGTGGGATATTTCACACAGGCGTCCTTGCTTCCGCTGGCGTAGAGAACCCCCATGACCAGCACCAGCTGGCTCATGAAAGCGAACAGGCCGGAGAGCAGGTCGGCGATGAAGGTGATCCCGAAGGGTGCGGGCCAGTTCCCCACCTGGAGGACCATGGGTGCGCCTGCGCGGCACACGGATATGAGCAGGACCGTGCTGCATGCCATTGAGACCGCCATGGCCCCTAGGGCCACGATCGCCTGGAGGCCTGGGTGCTTCTTTAGAAGGAAGGCCACGACGCCGCCGGTAAGCGGGATGAGAATCGGGAATATGACAAGGTGGTCGAAAAGCATCGTTACAAGTTCACCCCTTCAACCCCTTAACCTGATCCGAATCACAGGTCTTGTACCTCGTAGCAATAATGTACAACATGGACAGCACGAAGGCCGCACCGCCCAAGCTGATCACGATGGCCGTTAAAATCAGTGCCTGTGGCAGGGCGTCGCTATGGACGCCCAATTCCTCGCCCACATAGGCCGCGATTTCTCCGGTGTATGCGCCGCTGGCCAGGAGGAACATGTTGACGGCATTGGTCAGGAGCATCAAGCCGATGGCTGCCCGGATGACGTTTCGTCTCAGGATCTGGAACAGGCCCACGGCAAAGGTGAGACCGATGGCGATGGCGGTGATGATTTCCATTATGACATTTCCTCTTCCGGGTGCCCCAGGCTGTTTAGCATGTGGGTCACGCTGCCCAGCACACTCAAGGCGATTGCGCATTCGAATATCAGCGATGTGCTCAGGTGGACCCCAGAGGGCAGGGGCAGGCCCCACATTTTGCCGAAATCGACGTTGGAGAAGAAGCTGCCGTTAACCGCCATCCCGGTGAAACCGGAGAGGAGGCCCAGCAGAATCCCCCACCCCACGAATGCGGACGGCTTAAGCCAGTGTAGGTAGCGTTGGGTTTTGTGGAAGCCGAACACCACGTACCGGAAACCCACCCCGATGCTGACGATGACACCGGCGGTGAACCCGTCTCCGGGCTGTTGGTGGCCGTAGAGCAGCTGGCAGGCACCGATGGCGAGTGCCAAAGGGAGGATCACCTGGGCCAGACCGGTGATGAGGGGGCTGGTTTTTGCCCCGCCGATTCCCAGGGTGGGGAAGGTCTCCCCGTGAGGCGTCTCTTCTGGGGCAGGCCCCATGAATTTCCGGCCGGCCAGGCTGAGCAGGGTGAAGATGCCGATCCCGGCGATGCTGAAGACCGTGATTTCCATGAGTGTGTCGATGCCGCGGAAATCCGTGAGGATCGAACCCACGATGCTCTTGTTGCCCGTGAGGGCCTTTGCGTTGGCTTCGTAGAAGGGCGTCAGGAGGCTGGGGCGCGGCCGGGTGAGCATGGCGTGGAGGGACATGGTCATGACCACCACGCCCAAGGCGGCGGAAATGAGCGCGTCCCGCAGGATCCCGGCCCTGCCGCGAAGGGTCACAAGCTGCTGGAGACGGCGGAGCTTGGTTCGGGGAAGGCGGGTCAACGCGAGGACCAGGATGATGACGAGGAGGATGTCCACCACGATCTGGACCATGGCCACATCCGGGGCCGGCGCCAGGGCCATGAGGACGGCCACGCCCAGGCCCGAGGCCCCGAAGGCCAGGACCGCGAAGAAGTCGCTCATCAAAAAGACACTGGCCAGGGAGGTGCCGCAGATGAGGAAGAGGGAGACCAGCCGCAGAATTCTCAGCTCTCCTGTAAGATCCAGGGTGAACGGCGCTGCGGCCTGTAGATCCATGGCCGGCGGAAAACCGCCGAAAACCAATACAAGGGCCAATGTCGCCGCCAATACCACTGCCAGGTAGAACCTCAGCCGACCATTTTGGATGAGGGTGGCCCAGCCGGCCAGGCCATCGATGCCCCGGATCAATTGGTTGAACATGCTGTTCAGTGTGAAGGAGCCGCCCATGCGGGCCAGCCGTTGGATCACCCGTCCGCGATAGGCAAAAATCACGCTTCCCGTGATGATGGCCAGCACCGAGAGGAGGAGCGGGATATTCAACCCGGTCCACAGGGCCAGGGAGACCTTCACCTTGGACCCGTAGGCGGCTCCGGCGGCGTTGGCCAGCATGGCCGCTTCGGCCTTTGGCCCGGGGAGCTGGCCCAGGATCAGGGAGAGGGCGGCGGGCAGGGCCGGCGCCAGGAGCATGGCAGCCGGGGCCTCGTGGCCTTTGATCTCAGGATCCCGGGGCTCGCCCAGGAAGGTGTCCCACAGCAGGCGGCCTGAGATGGCCAGCATCAGAGCCCCGGTGAGGATGCTGGCGGCAACGAACACCCAGGCCACGGCGGCCGGCAGAGAAGGGTGGACCGCCGTGGCCAGCAGGGTTTCCTTGGCCAGGAAGCCGAACAGGGGCGGCAGGCCGGCCATGGAAAGTGACGCCACCAGGCCGACGGCAAAGGTCCAGGGCATGGCGCGTTTCAATCCGCCCAGGCGCCGGAGATCCCGGGTTCCGGTCTCGTGATCCACGATCCCCACCACCAGGAAGAGGGCGCTCTTGTAAAGGGCGTGGGCAAGGATTCCAACGACCAGGGCCTTGAAAGAGATGGCCATATCCTGCCCGATCATCATCATGAGGATGCCGAGCTGGCAGATGGTGGAGTAGGCCAGCACCGCCTTTAGATCGTATTTCCTAAGCGCCGACACCGCGCCGGTGAGCATGGTGGCCATCCCGGCCAGGGTGAGCAGCCAGAACCACGCTTCGGTGAGTCCCAGCACCGGGTTCACCCGGGCCAAGAGATAAATTCCGGCTTTGACCATGGTGGCCGAGTGGAGATAAGCGCTGGCCGGGGTGGGGGCGCTCATGGCGTCGGGCAGCCAGATGTGGAAGGGGAACTGGGCGCTCTTGGTAAAGGCCCCCAGGGCAACGAGGCCCAGGATCACGGGATAGAAACGGCTCTCCCGCAGGGCGTCGCCGCTGGTCAAAATGGCCATGAACCGGGCGTCTCCCACCACCTGGGCCATGAAAAGCAGGCCCAGCAGCAGGGCGATGCCGCCGCCGGCCGTTATGAAGAGGGCCTTGAAAGCGCCCTGGCGCGCGTCGTCGCTCTTGGACTTGTAGGCCACCAGGAGAAAAGAGGTGATGCTGGTCCCCTCCCAGAAGATGAAAAGGGTTACCACGTCCCCGGCCATCACCAGGCCCAGCATGGCGGCCATGAAAAGCAGGATATAGGTGAAGAAACGCCAGGCCCCCGGCTCCCCCTTGAAATACTGTCCCGCATATATCACCACCAGGGTTCCGATAAAGGTGATGAGGAGCGCGAAGAGAGCGCTGAGGCTGTCGAAGTAGAGCCCGAAATTAAACCCCATGGACGACAGCCACGGGACCTGCCAGGTGTAGAGCAGGTTGGCCCTAAGCGCGGGGAGTCTGGCCGCAAGCAGGATGAAGGCCGCCAGGGGCGCCGCCGCGAGGAGCCAGCCCAGGCGGGTTGCCGTGAAGCGGTCCCGCCAGGCGGGCAGTCCCGTCAGCCCGGCTGCCAGGGCTGCAAGGAGGATGAGCAGGATGGGTAAGCCTAATGTTGGGTCGGGCATGGTGGATTAGGGTAGAGAGTTGAGTTGAACCGCACTTCGCGAAAAGCTTATCCCCTGGGTGCCCGAAGACCCCACCATGACCGCTTCAATGAGGGGTTCGTCAACTTTCTCCGTGGCAAACCACTCAACAATAAAGTTGGCCCCTGATCCGCCCGTGGTATCCTGGGTTTCAACAAGAAACTCGATCGTCTCAAGTGGATTGAGCCGAATCAGACGATCAAGGTACTCTTTGACGGGTTCACCCTTGGTGTTGTAGTAGTTCACGGTTCGGATATAAACGGGTCTTTGGATATCGGTATTGCGGATGCTTAGCAGCGATTCAAGCAAATAGGGCCGGCCCCGATCGTAATACACATGGGAGTAAACGGGCACATATACGGCTTTTTGGACAGCGATCGATTCCTGTGAAACATCTTTTGCCCCATATGCGTCCAGGTCCGGAGGCTGATATCTGCGCGGGGGTTCATATTCCAGCTGTGCTTCGATACGATTCAGCCGACTGGTTGTGGAGTACCCGACAACAATGGTGATGATCAGTACGATTACCATGAACACCAAGAAAATAAGAAATCCATCTTTCCTGGCTGCCAGAAGCCCGTTCGGGTATTTTTGATCTTTTTTCACAATCATGCTCCTTTCGGAATGCTTGGTGTTCACTCCTTAACAACATTTCCGCGGCTGATAAGAGATAGCGTGCATTTAACTGCTAATCCGTAAGAAAGGTTTTCAAAAAAAGGGGCCCATTCATCTTTGGTTTTGATTCCTATTTAAACACACAATCTGTACCCCGTCCACTTTTCTTCATAAGCACCTCCCGGCTATGGGTAATAATGTTTGCGGGATTTCTAGCCGGTCAAAGAAGAAACTTTTGTGACAAAACCGGGTGCCATGATGTAAAATGGAAGACATTCACCCTGTTGAAAAGAAAAAATGTTTGGTGCTGAAAAAGAAAAGAAGATCATTGAGATTATGAAGCGGCTCAATTTTTTTGATGCCTTTACGCATCAGGAAAAAGAGCAGATTGCCGGGCTGTCTCCCCACTTCCGAGTGTATCAGCCAGGAGATTTAATCCTGGAAGAAGGAAGTGAAGGCACCAACATGTTCGTGCTTCTTTCGGGAAAGGTAAGGGTTAGCAAAGGTGCGGGTACCGGCCACTCCATTGAACTGAATCCCGGAGAGATATTTGGCGAAATCGCCTATCTTACAAATGCACGCCGAACCGCTGACGTCAAAGCCGAAACGGTGGTGATTGCCCTTGAGCTGAGCAAAAGCACCTTCTTTAAGCTGAATCCCCATATTCGAGAAAAAATCAAGGACAAAATTATCGAAAAGCTGATTCAGCGGCTCGAACACATGAACAGACTTTTCTTTATGATCGATGAGGCCCGTGAGGACATGGGAGCCTCTCCACGACCCCACCTTTCCGTGTTGGAGAAGGGAAATATTTCCAAAAAAGAAGGAGATCCCAAAGACACAAACGATATAGAAACCAGATCTCTCATTTCATTTAAACAAATGATCCTAAAGGACGTCGAGCAATTGCCCCCAATGCCGGAGGTGCTTACGAAAGCCCAGGAAACGCTGGTCGATCCGGCCACCGATCCCAAAATCATCGCCCGGGTGCTTGGGTCCGATCAGGCCATTGCGGCCTGTGTTCTGAAAGTTGCCAATTCCGCCTATTACGGTTTCCCGGGAAAAATTGCGTCTATCGAAAGGGCCAGTGCACTGTTCGGAACCGAGCGACTCAAGAAATTGTTGGTCAGTCTGGGCGCCAACGGCCTTCACACAAAAACGCTGAAAGGCTATGAAATCAAATGCGAATCACTGTGGCGTCATGCACTTGCTGCCGCCTGCAGTGCCAAACGTGTGGCAGAGCTCTCCTTCTCCGAAATGTCGGAGGATGCCTACATTGCGGGTTTGCTGCACGACTGTGGCAAATTCATACTCGACAAGTTCCTTTATGAGAAAAAAGACAGGTTTAGAAAAGCAATCATGGATGGGGACGGCTCGCTATCGGAAGCTGAGCGGAAAGTTCTTGGTTTTGACCACGCAGAAATAGCCTACGAACTCTGTCTGAAATGGAAAATCCCCGAATTCATCGCCATTGCCATTCGCTACCATCACAACCCTTCACACCCCGGAAGCAACCTGCTGGCACACCTCACGCATTGTGGGGATTATGTGGCGAATACGGCCCGTCTCGGCAACCACAAAAACATTTTTGCCCCAACAATCGACCGCACCACTCGAAAAATTCTGAATTTCAGTAAACGGGATTTTGAAATTTTGGTGAGCAGAGTCATGACCGATTTCAACAATGCAACTCAAGCGCTTTTAATCTCTTGATTAAAAAGAGCTTCTTATTTTGAACAGAGTCAGCTACGATGCCTTTGAGAATACTCAACAATTGACGTTAATGGAGGAAAGATGATCAAAATCATCGGTTTTAGCGGGAGCCGTGTAAAGGACGGAAACATGGAAGCGTTGCTGGCCCATGCGCTGTCCCAGGCCGGAAACCATTCAGACGTGGAAACAGAACTGATCACGCTTGCGGGGAAGAAGATCGGTCCCTGCAATCATTGCAATTGGTGCATCGGGAACCAGACGGAGGACCGGCCTTGCGTCCAGCAAGACGACATGGGAGACATCTATCCGAAACTGCTGGCAGCCGACGGAATTATCGTGGCCTCCCCGGCCCACTTCGGACGTCTTTCCGGCGCCAGCGCTGACCTGATCGACCGCACCCGCGCCTTTCTCCATGGCAACCAGTATCATTTTTCCCTTAAGAACAAGGTGGGCGGGGCCATGGCCATGGCCTTTTATCGGGGCGGTGGCGTGGAAACCACGCTTTCCAGCATCAATCTTTTCTTCCACTGTCACCGGATGATCATGGCCAATGGAACGTATCAACTGGGCGCCGCCGCGTTCAGCACCCGGGAAGGTAAAGGGAGATTTGAACCGGAGATCCGCCATATCGTGCTGGAAGACGATTTAGGGGTGGCGGCGGTTCGGGCTCTGGTGGACCGCACAATCGAACTGGCCCGGATCATCAAAGCCGGCCGCGCGGCTCTGGCCTCCGTCTAGCAGGGAGTTCTGGTGACAAACGTGCCGGGAGCGGATATGTCGGTATGGCCTCATTTTTGGCCATCATCGGCGCCGCGAGCGTCCGGGACATGGAGACCTTTCATGACGAACGGTCTCCTGGATTGTAGAACCTTTATGGGCATATTGGACAGGAGGAGAATACCCATGGCAAAAGCGTTTCGCGCAGGGCTCGTGATTTTGATCGTAGGCTTATTAAGCGGCTGTTTTGAAAGCGACCAGGAGTTTACCCTAAACCCCGACGGCTCTGGAAAGGTGATTCACAAAGTTCTGTTCCAACCGGTTGACCTGAACATGGGAGAGGATTCCCAGGACCCGCAAAAAGAACTGAAAAAATCCGTAAAGAAAATTCTAACCGATTCATCGGGTGTTGATGCGTGGAAAGATGTATCTTTCAGCCGTACCGAAGATGGAAAATTCCTGTTCAAAGGGACAGCCTATTTTTCAGATATATCCAAACTCAACCTGAGACTCGGCGATGTAGAACAATCGGGGTCCAATCCCGTATGGAAGAAAACAGCGTCGGGAGATATGGCCTTGGAGCTGAGGGGAGAAGATGAAAAAGCGGATGAAAAGGATGAAGCGCCTCCGGCAAAACTAACTGATGCTGAAATTGATCGTAAAATCGCAGAAGAAAAAGCGCAATACGAGAAAATGAAACCGATGCTGGCGGCCATACTCGGAACCATGAACCAAAAAATGACCTTTACCCTTCCCGGCAAGAAAAAGGAGGTCATAAACCTTAAGGAGGACCCTGACGGAAGCCTGACGCTCACTTTCGAAGGCGCAAAGATGATCGAGGTTATTGACGCCATGTTTTCCGATGAAAAATGGATGCGGGAAGCAATTCAGAAAAAGGGCGGCATCATGGATGAGGGTCCCGCCATGGATGAGAGAACCGCCGAAGCGCTTTTTGGACAAAAAGGTCCGGTTCTTGCCGTTATGGAAGGCCCTTTTGAACCGTTGTTTGATTATAAGAAAGAAGTGGCCGAAGCAAAAGCGGAGTATCCGGCGCTTCTCAAAAAACTGGGCATTGCGGCGGATGTTCCGGTAAAATCGGCGGCGGGTGAAGGATTTAAAAGTGTCAAAGTCGGAGGCGTAAGAGTCGTATATTTTTCGGATTCAGATCAAGGTATTCGTCCTTTCAATTATGACACCGGGTACACCCTTGCGCTCGTAGGCAAGTTGCCGGGTTCGGTTTTGGAGGTCAAGGGCGGGATAGTCGAGAAAGCCGTTTCCTTGAATGGGGATGATCTTTTGCCCAAACGGGATTGGGACCGAAAAATTAGTTTCCCGCGCCTTTCAAAAGACAGAACCTCGGTCATATTTGAAGTAAAAACTTCTCTTCCAGGACCGACAATCAGAGGCTTCAAAGAAATTTCCGGGAAGATTGAATATGTTGTGGCGGGTGCCTCAAAAGAGGTGGATTTGGGTTTTGCCGGTTTTAAACCTGGAACCCAGGGAAAGGTTTATGAAGCCGTCATTAAGTCCGTTAAGGAAAACCAATGGGAAAAAGGGCATGAGGTGTTGACCCTTGAAGTGGCACTGTCAAGTGACGTCATTAAAGCGCTGCGGTTTCTGGATGGCCAGGGCAACCCGCTCAATGTATCCAGACAAAGCACCATGAGTTCAGGAAAGACGACGGTCGTCCAGTACGATACCGAGGGCAACTTTCCTGAAAAGGGAAACATTGTCATTGAGGTTTTCGATCAGCTGGAACGGTTTGAAATACCGTTTTCATTGCATGACATTTCTCTGACCGGTCAGTCTCTCAAGTAAAGGGCGAGTTGAAATAGAAAAAAGGGTCTGGAAAAGGAAAAAAGTAACCTGGAATGAGGGTGTTGGATTCTACTGGGCATGGTGACTCGGTTTTTTAAAGCCTTTTAAGAAAACATGGTATGGAGGTCCCTGAGTGGGAAAGGTTGAAACAGATTTCAAAACACTGCGTTATCCGTTACCCATAACGCTCGTGGGTGCATTGGTGGAAGGGAGGCCGAACTTCTTGACCATCGGCTTCTTTGCCATCCTCAGCCATTTACCACCCATCGTATCTGTAACTTTATACAAACACCACCACACTGTAGGAGGAATCAAAGAAAGCGGTGCCTTCAGCGTGAATATTCCATCTTCTGACATGGTTAAAATAACAGACTACTGCGGTATCGTCTCAGGGAGGAAAGTGGACAAATCAAACCTTTTTAAGACCTTTTATGGTAGGCTCAACACCGCACCAATGATCGAGGAATGCCCGCTGAACATTGAATGCGAATTACTTCAAACGGTAGAAACCGGAAACAACTTAATTTTCCTGGGAAAAGCAGCGTCTGTTTACGCTAATGAAGAGGTCCTGAACGAAGGGGTGCCGGATATTCGAGCGATCGACCCATTGGTGCTATTCGGGTCCGTTTACCACAGCTGGAAATTCGGTCCGGAAATTGCCGGTGCATACAGGATCGGAAAGAAACTGAAAGACCGTGCTTCTTAGAAGCAGTGCGCGATTTCTCGAATTGTGCTTCAGCGATAAACGTAAAAACATGAATGATTTCATTCTCTGATAATCTCAAATGTTCTTTTTGAATCAAATTTCGGCTGATTTCAGCCGTTCTCTTTTTCCCTGGGATTGCTGAACGCCAAGCGTGCCTCGAACACCCGCTCCTGATCATCTGATCCCAGAGGGAACAGGGGCGGATGTTCTGTCTCATCACCCGGAAAAGCCATGTGGACCTTGGTCATGGGCAGAAATCCGTTCGCCGTTTCATACAGCCCGAAAGAGATAACGTAACGGGTACCCTCCGGATGGGGGGAAGATGCCGGGATGGCTTTAGTGTCGTGCACAAAAAAGGAAGGTGCGGCATCCGGTTTAAGGGGTACGCAACTCACTCCCCTACCCGCTTTGATCTGCTCCACACAATTGCCGCAGGAGATACAGGCCGCATCCAGGGTGTCGCCCATTTGCCAGCGTCTCACCAAATCGGGCTCACAGATCAGGGGACGGCAAAGGGAGATGTAGTCGGCAACACCTTCGGAAAGCAGTCTTCCGGACATTTCAAGGGTTCGGATGCCTCCGACCAGAATCAACGGAACACCGATCTTTTCCTTGAATGCCCGGGCCTCGGCCTCGAAGTAGGCCCGCCGTGGGGACGGGGCTTTAAGCACATGAGGCGAGTTCAACAATCCCCCGCTCACCTCGATGGCATCGATGCCGCCGGCTTCCAGCATTTCACCCACTCGGATCGATTCTTCAAGCTGCAGACCGTCCTTTACGCCATCGTGGGCATTCAGTTTTACCAGAATGGGATAGTCCTGTCCCAGTGATTGCCGGATGGCATCCAACACCTCCAGCAGACAACGGGCCCGGTTCCTTATGGCGCCTCCGTATTCATCGTTGCGGTCGTTATACCTCGGGCAAAGAAGCTGGCTCAGAAAAAAGCCATGGGCAGCGAAGACCTGCACGGCATCGAAACCTGACGATCTGGCCCTTCTGGCGGCATCTGCATAGGCCTTCACGAGCCGGCGGATATCATCCTTTGTCATCTGTCTGACACGGGATTTGGAAAGGTAGGCGCCGCCATAGCCGAGCTGGACGGCGATCTTCCCGCCCTGCCCATGTACCGCATCGGTCATTCGGGCCAAACCTTCCATCTTGCCGTCGTCATCAATACCCAACTGCCAAGGGGAATGCCGGCCGGAAGGGTGCACATAGGCATGGCCGGTAATGATCAATCCAACACCGCCCCGGGCCAGTTTTTGAACGACTTCCACCAGCCGGGGCGTGACATACCCGTCATCGTCGGCAAGTCCCGACCACGTGGCTGAGCGCACAAACCGGTTGGCGAGGGTCATGCCGTTGATTTGCGTTCCATGGAAAAGACTTTTCATATCCACCTCCCAAAAAGTCTCTTTGCCCTAAATTTCTTTTCCCGGGGGGACATTTGGATTTGTCTGAAAAGGCACCAATACTTCGGGTATCCTCTTCAAACCCAAGATCTTTTAGGGCCATTTTGGTGCAGCCGATTCACCACCAATCAATCGCCTCGCCCCAAAAATAACACAGGCACTTTAACAGATCAATATCATAGGACTTTGTGAAGATATCAAAATGAAATAACCTTGACACGTAATGCAACACGTGTTATACAACATTTGTTGTACAATGCTAATTCCTTATTGCCCATGGAAAGGCCTTCACATGCCGCCAAAAGTCAAGTTCGGAAAGGAATCCATCGTCAACGCCGCCTTTGAGATCGTTCGAAAGCACGGGTGGAACGCTTTGTCCGCCCGCTCCATTGCCGAAGAATTGAAATCATCCACACGGCCCATCTATTCCCAACTCACATCAATGAAAAAACTCGAAGAAGAAGTGGTAAGGAAGGCCATGACGCTTCTTGAGGAATACATCGGAACAACGAGAACCGGGGATCCATGGCTGGATCACGGGTATGGATACGTACTTTTCGCCAAAAAAGAAAAGCGTCTTTTTAAAGCGCTTTTAGATGACAAACACAACCACCTGTATAAGGAAATTTCTTCGGAAATATTCGACAATGCCGGAGAAGAACTCTCCGATTACCCGCTCTTTGAAGGGATCCCAAAAGAACTTCAAAGAAGACTGAGGGCCACGAGATGGATATTTGTCCATGGAATGGCATCCCTTATAGCACAATCCTATGAATTCGATGATTTCAATACAGAAGAAGAATACGCAGAGTTGATCAGGATTGTAAATACCTTACTATATAAAGGGCAGAACGCCGTATTAAGTGAGTCGGACTGAACATTTTGGCAAAGTGGTGAACCCGCTTTTTCCCAAAACTTCCTCAAGCGCCAAACCGAGAAGGAAAGATGGTTCAAAGGCCGCAGCATGGTTTACAGCGGAAGATTGGGCTCTTTTCCGCCACCAATCTGGTCATGGCCAACATGATCGGAACCGGAATATTCACCACTTCCGGTTTCATCATGGGGAAACTGCAAAGCCCGACGGCCCTTCTCATCTGCTGGTTTGCCGGAGGCCTTTTGGCCCTTTGCGGGGCCCTCTGTTATGCGGAATTGGGGGCCAACTTCCCTCAGGCAGGGGGAGAGTACGTCTTCCTCCGGCACAGTTTCGGACCGGCAATGGCCTTTCTTTCAGGATGGATATCGCTGACCGTGGGATTTTCAGCGCCCATCGCCGCCGCCGCCATTGCTTTTTCCACCTACCTTTCGCCGATCATCGGGACGGAGGGTACGCCGGTTTTAAAATACACATTGGACGGATTCACCATATTGACGGTTTCCATCAAAGAGAGCGTGGCCATCGGTGTGATCCTCCTCTTGACCCTGGTCCATTATTTGGGTCTCTCCTTTGGGAGCAGAGTGCAAAACACCCTGACTCTCATGAAGCTTGGGGTCCTGGGTGTTTTCATCTGCGCCGGATTTACGATCGGGCGAGGTGACTGGTCCAACTTTTCCGTATCTTCGCCAACCGGTTCTTTGTGGCAGGGGGAATTCGCGGTATCCTTGATATTCGTGGCCTTCGCCTACAGCGGTTGGAACGCCGCTGCTTACCTGGGGGCTGAAATCAAAAACCCGGCCCGCAACATCCCATTGGCGCTCATCGCAGGCACTTCAATCGTGTCCGGCATCTATCTTCTCGTCAATATTCTCTACGTGTATGCACTTTCTCCCGCGGAAATGAGCTCATTGCTTGACGTGGGCGCAAGGGCCGCATCCGAGCTCTTCAATCCGAGAGCCGGCCTCTATTTCGGCCTGGGCATAACCCTATGCCTGCTGTCATTGATCAGCGCCATGATCATGACAGGCCCCAGGGTGTACTACGCCATGGCCCGGGACGGACTGTTTTTCCAGCCCATCGCCCGGGTCAGCGGCAGCCGACACACCCCCGGCGGGGCCATATTCCTTCAGGCCGGCATTGCGGTTCTGCTGGTGTTGACCGCTTCATTCGAAAAGCTGCTCATATACATAGGATTCACTCTCTCCATATTTTCTTTGCTCACTGTTGTGGGGCTCCTGCGACTGCGGCAAAGGTCCGGCCTCGCCACCGATTACCGTACGCCCGGGTATCCCGTGACCCCTTTGTTGTTCATCGTCGCAAACCTGTGGATTGTGGTGTACTGCCTGGCCACAACCCCGGAGGCGCCCATGGGCGGTCTGCTGACCATCGGGCTAGGGCTGTTGTTTTTTCAGGTTTTTAAGAGAAAGAAAGGAGTTCGAAAATGAGAGATTGGATGAACCGCGGTTCCTTGGAAGACAAACTCTCCCAAATTGGGGCGCTGTTTTAGCGGGACGCGCGATTCTCCTTTTAGCGGCTTTTTCATGTGCGGACGAAACCCAGAAGAAATCGTTCACCGCGGCGCTACTCAAAAGAAGCTGGGTTTGATATCATGAATCATCACCGGCACACTTTGACAACTGCGAACGGCGTTATGCCAAAAGGCCGCTGACTTGTTATGTGAAGCCTGATTGAAACGGGATGGGGATTGCTTTCTCATACGCGAGGCCCCCTATGATCGAGCGTTGAAATGAGAATTGCGCTAGGAACCTCGCCCACAATGGGTTCCCAGTATTCGGTGGGATTTGCCCCCCCTGGGCCTTCTTTACATTGCAAGCAGCGCAATGACTCTCCCTGGCGTCTAGGTACGAATCATTGACGGGCTCTCCGAAGGGCTCTCGCTGGCGCAGGCTACCGAGAAGGCGGTGAAATTCTCGCCGGACATTTTCGGATTGACCGTCTGGAGCACGACCATCGGAAGAGGTCTTAAGTTGCTCCAGGCCAATAGGATCAAGGGGTTTTTCGAAGCATCGCCCAACAATTTGCTTCAACCTTGGGTACAACAAACACCTCCCGAACCTCGAAGCCGAAATGTTCATAGAGGCCCACATTCTTCTCGTTCTGAGTTTCCAAGTAACAGGGTATGCCCTGTTCATCAAAACGCTGAATCATAGGCCGCATGAGTGCGCCGCAGTAGCCTTGCCCCTGTGATTCTGGTTGCACAGCCATTCCGGCTAGGTAGTAGTGCTTGAAAGGTGCAACTTCCCTATGTTTGTTCTCCAAATGCTCGAAAAGTTCCGCCCATGTCTCAAAAAACGCTTCCCCGATCTTTTGGGTTACCCCAAGGCAGCCTGAATGAGCCATTTTTTCGGGAGTCATCACCGCGTGTTCAGAGGGAATCCACATTATGACGCCTTCCAGTGCTCTTGATGTAGCATAGACTTCGCCAAAATGTGTTGCGTAGCGAAGAAAGAGTTCGAAAATGAGGAGAATCTTCTCTCTTCTGACTTCTTCTTCAGGTAGGAGTTGGGTGAACAATGGATCATCTCGGAAGGCCTGTTCATAGGTTTTGGACGCCGCTTTGATAGAATCCTTCTGAATGGAAAAAAGTTCTTTACTGATAGCATTCATATTCCCGTACCTCCGTTCTGAAGGCGGCCCTGCGCTCTTTGTCGTTGCGGTCGCGTTTGAGCAATTCAGAACTCACCCTGCGGACAAAGAGCAAACCATGGGTATAGCCTTCCAACAATTGTCTAATTTCTGAGGCCTTAGGCGCATGGGGCGGACATTGGCCGCAGTTGTTATAGTTGTAGCATGGAGGCACCCTGCATTTAAAGGCAACTGCGTCTTTTAATAGTCTATTCAGTGGGCCATAATCATTATGCTGCCGGCATCCCAGGCACGTTCATTTCTAGACGATAAACAGAACTCCTGGCTGTCACAAAGAGTGTTCTCCAGTCCTCACCACCCCACGAAAGATTTGCCGGGCCTTCCGGGAATTCAATAAGCCCGATCAGTTTCCCGCCCGGATCGAATACCCAAACGCTTCCAATAATACCGCCTGCAACATAGAGATTGCCCTCGGTATCCAGTTTCATTCCATCGGGTCTGCCTTTAAGGCCTTTATATACTAGCTCTGCAAAAATCCGCCCGTTCCGAAGTTTCCCTTCCGCAGACACATCAAACACACGAACATGATGACGCTCGGTGTCTGCAATGAATAGCTGCGTTTCATCCTTGCTAAGCACCAGTCCGTTGGGTCTGACAAAATCAGCGGCCAGCAGAGTCAGGCTCCCTTCACTGGGTGAAAACCGATAGACACCGAAAAGATCTAATTCCTGGCCTTTTATGGAACCATCCGGCTGAATCAAACCGTAAGGCGGGTCAGTGAAATAGATGTCACCCGCTGACGAGCAGACAACGTCATTGGGGCTGTTCAGTTTCTTCCCCTCATAGCCATCAACGAGGGTCTCTACCGTCCCGTCTTCCAGGGTTCGGGACACCCTGCGATTCTCGTGTTCGCATGTGATCAGGCGTCCCAAATGGTCAAGAGTGTTGCCGTTCGCTTGGCCGCTCGGTCGTCGAAACACATTGCAGCCCTTTTCTTCAGACCACACGTATAGGGTATCCCCGAATATGTCACTGAATATGAGATACTTTTCCCGGCTGTTCCAAACCGGGCCTTCCGTAAACTGGAACCCACCGGCAACCAGATCGATTTTTACCCCTGGAACGATGAGCCTCTCGAACGAGGAATCAAGAGAGATCATTCTAAGCCTCCAGTTTCCCTTTTTCCACTTCGGCGGTGAGACAGTAAATGCCCTTCCCTTCCATACCCGGTTTGAAACAGGCGTTATCCGATCTGCAAAAGGCCTTGCGGTGATCACCGGATTTCCAACGGTTTATTAGGTCGGGCTCGCGAATAAAGGGGCGGCACATAGAAATGAAATCCGCTGTTCCATCGTCCAAAAGTCCTTCGGCCGTTTCAAAGGAGCGCATGCCGCCCACCAGGATCAAAGGAATATCCAACTCTTTGGAAAAGGCCCGAGCCTCGTTCTTGAAGTATGCTTCCTGCTCTTCGTTCTTCACCATTCGGCTGGGACTCATCCGGCCACCTGTGAGTAGGCCGCCACTAATCTCCAGGGCGTCCAAACCAGCTTCCGCCAGCAACCTGCCTGCCTGGAGCGCGTCGGCTGTATTCAGACCGCCCTCGACGAAGTCGCCGCAGTTGAGTTTCGCCAGAACGGGGAAGTCGTCGCCCACCACCTTTCGGATGGCATGCAGCACCCCAAGATGGATTCTTGCCCGATTTTCAATGCTGCCTCCGTAATCATCCATACGTCGATTATACATGGGGGACAGGAACTGGCTAAGCAGATAGCCATGGGCGGAGTGGATTTGAACACCATCGAATCCCGCAACCTTTGCCCTTCTGGCCGCCTCGGCGAAAGAAACGGTGAGGGCACGGATGTCATCGACGGTCATCTCATGGCGGGGCGATTTCGCCAGACCTTCGTAGTCGGAAGCCACCCAGGGCACGAGACCCGTGAGTGTTTTAGCGGCAAAATGGCCTGCGTGAGCGATCTGCATGACGATCTTACTCCCGTTTTCGTGAACAGCCGAGGCCATCTCTTTCAGCCCATCAATCAGTTCATCCTTGTACACGCCGATTTGCCAAGGGCCTGCCTGGCCTTCCTGCCGCACGTAGGCGTGACTGGTTATGATCATTCCTACTCCACCTT
This sequence comes from Thermodesulfobacteriota bacterium, assembly GCA_028278625.1. The sequence continues at coordinate 3,076 of JANQDY010000072.1, read as the reverse complement.
TGGCCAACGCAATCATGGTTTCTATCAGTCTAGGACTCACCGTACCGTCGTCTGCCGCCATGCCTTCCCAGGTAGCCGAACGGACGAAACGGTTCGACAATTCCATCCCGTTAATTTTTCCGGATTCAAACAGCTTACTCATGATATATCTCTCCTTTAAGGTTATCCTTATAGCAGGGGCTTATCCTGCTCGATGGGACGCCCTACATGACCAGTCTTGGCACAGGTTACTTCGTCCTTAACCGTCATTCGTATCCCCCTTTAGATGAACCCGAAGGCGGTCCAGGAAAGCCGCCATACGAGTCACCATTGTGCAACACTGGAAAATGAATCCCAAAAGCTTTCTGCCTGGTCTCCATTCGATCGCCGAAATATGAAAATATAGCAAATACTTTGAAAGAACAACATATAATGTGGCCTCTGGCAACCCCCCAGGAACAGGTATTAGAATACAGCATCGTGACCTAGAAAATTCCGACGGAATCCTTGTTCTTATATGAAGCAATAGTCCAGCTTTTTGATCCCGGAACAAATCCTTCTCAAACTTTTCAAACTGTCTGAATTCGAGTTTGACGAGAAAAACAGATTTATGGAAGAGGACAACACCGGTCTCTTACCATAAGAGGAATCAGAAGGGGTCGTGTTTCTGAAAAACCGCCGAGAAGCGCGTCGGCATCGAGAGTGACTTGTTCAACGACCCGCTGATCATCCCATGGCCAATTGGTCAGGAAATGCTGTGATGAACGTCGGCAAAACGTGAGCCTATGCCCCCGAAGGGGCTGTTGTCATGAGTTGCTCCTTATCTTGATCCGTCAACAGATAGTTTATCAATTGGTAAAAATGTCGATTTCGACCCAGGGGCAAGTTCGGCACGGTGCGGGCCGTGTCGGACCGGCGAAACCGCGACAACCAGAACTTAACGCAACGATATTTACAAAATTTTTACAAATGAAAAAAATTATCTTTACGAAAGTTGTTTATTCTCTTGCGCAGGTGGGAAGAAGTCGAAGTCCGGGATGGGAAACCGGGCCAGAAACCAAACCACAAGCAGTTGACATATTGCCTTAATAGGGAACATCCGCTTCAAGCTCAAGAAAGCGAACCTTCGTTGACCATGTTCAATCCATAAGCTGAGAGAAACCGATTCCCGATACGAGACCAGCCTTTAATGCAATATTCCTATTAGGCAAATAATTTACGAAAGGAGGTGAGAATAATCGCGGCAGTCATTACCAAGGCGCCTCCGGCTTTCGCCGGAGCGTAAATTTCAACCAGAAAGACTTTATGAAAGGATAAATAAAATGACCTATTTAAAATCGATCGCCACAGTCTGTGCGCTATGCATGCTGGTTGGCCTCCCGTTCGGCGTGACGACAGCCACAGGCCAAACCCAGACCTACAGCAACTTGCCCGACACCGGCATAGAGCTATGCTACTCCAGGAAGTATGTAATTGAATGCGGAACGATGTACAACGGCCAGGATGCGGAATACACGTCCAATCCCATGAGCTATACCGATAACGGAGACGGTACGGTCACGGATGACGTGACGGGTCTCGTTTGGCAGAAATGCACTTCCGGTGAGAGCGGAACGGACTGTGAAACAGGCGAAGCTTATGAAATGATCTGGGAGGAGGCGTTTGCCTACTGCGAAAACGTCGACCTGCCGGGTGACGGCTGGAGAGTGCCCAATCTGTATGAGCTTCAAAGCCTTGCGGATTACTCCGTACCTATTCCGGGACCAGGGATTGATGTATCCGTGTTTCCGGATCCGGGCGGAGACAAAGACTACGGCTACTGGACATCAAACCCTGCGGAAACCGAGCTGTGGGAGCTTTCTTGGCGGTTTTCCTATCATGATGGCAGCTCCGCCGCAATGTTGCTGGACAGATCCGACAATTTCGTAAGATGCGTACGGGGTGAAGAGTTTCTGCCTGGGACCTCATACACGGACAACGGAGACGGAACGGTCACCGACAACGTCACCGGTCTCATGTGGCAGCAGTGCACGGGCGGAACTTCAGGCCCGGACTGCAGTGAGGGCGGATCGTACAAGCCGCATTGGGGAAATGCGCTCAAATATTGCGAGGAGTTGGTATTTCCCGAGGAGAACGGGTATGATGACTGGCGGCTTCCCGACATCAAGGAACTCCAGAGCCTCGCTGACCTTACAGTATATCAACCCGCCATAAACGAGAATTTCTTTCCCGGAACATTTCAGGAAAGATACTGGTCGTCTTCCTCGGCTTCTGGGCGTCAGAAATGGTATGCAGAGAACATCACCTTCGAACATGGCCACACGTGGGCCAACCTAAAGTCGCGAGGGAGCCGTGTGCGCTGCGTGCGCTGAGAAACGGTCCCCCAGTGTCACTTAATCCCTCCGGTCCGGTGGCTGCAATTGTTATAGGCAGCCACCGGCTTCTGGAATCCCGCAGCTCCTCCGGAGACAACAACTCTTTTTTCGGACGGAGCGCCGGGTACAGTAACACCGCCGGAGAATACAACTCCTTTTTCGGATACGGCGCCGGGCAGGATAACACCACCGGAAGCGACAACGCATTTTTCGGGATGAATGCCGGGCGTGGTAACATCACCGGAGTCAACAACTCCTTTTTCGGACGCGATGCCGGCTTTAATAACACCGGATCCTACAAGCAGGGAGTGAGCTATGAGTGGAAGACTGACGAATATCCCGACATAGGACTTACAAAAGGTACGCACATCGGTCTGGTTGCCCAGGACGTCGAAAAAGAGTTACCTGGACTGGTATCTGAGGACAAGGATGGATACAAGGCAGTTTCGTACTCAAAACTGACCGCAGTGCTCGTTGAAGCTATTAAAGAGCTGAAAGCCAGAAACGAAAGACAAGGGCTCGAGATGGAAAGACAAAAGTCCCAAATTGAAGAATTACGTTCAATGATAAAGGAATTGGAAGGTTACGGCAGTGCTCGAAAACAAAAACGCTGCAAAGACGGAGGCCCTCTGTGCCAATGTAGCTGAGACACCTACCCCTTGAATAATTAGTGTGGGGCGGGTAGGAGTACAAGCATGAAAAAGATAACCCCAATAAAGACG
>JANQDY010000057.1 GCA_028278625.1 Thermodesulfobacteriota bacterium | reverse complement strand
CAGCTGGTACACCACCTCATAGGTGAGGGTGCCGCTCCGGGATATGACGGCCATGCCGCCCGGCTGGTGAATGTTCCCCGGCATGATGCCCACCTTGGTTTTGCCGGGGCTGATGATGCCGGGACAGTTGGGGCCGATCAGGACCGTATCGGTCCCCTCCAGGGAGCGGCTCACTTTTACCATGTCAAGGGTGGGAATCCCCTCCGTAATACAGACAATGACTTTTATGCCGGCAAAAATGGATTCCAGCACCGCATCCGCCGCAAAAGGAGGCGGTACGAATACGATGGCCACATCGGCCCCCTCTTTTTCAATGGCTTGATTCACGGTGTTAAAGACCGGCACGCCGAAAGCGGCCTGCCCCCCTTTTCCCGGTGAGACGCCGCCCACAACCTTTGTGCCGTAGGCCAGCATCTGTTCCGTATGAAAGGTTCCTTCCCGTCCGGTCATCCCCTGGACAACGATTCTGCTGTTTTCATCTACCAGTATGCTCATAATCAGTCTTTCCCCGTAACTTGAGCGGCCACATGCTCCGCTGCCTCGGCCAGATCCCTTGCCAGCAGGAACGTTAAGTCGGATTCCGAAAGTATCTTCCGACCCTCTTCCACGTTGGTGCCTTCGAGCCTCACAATCAGCGGCACTTCGATTTTGTTCTTCAACGCCGCCGCCAAAACGCCTCTTGCCAGCACATCGCATCTCAGAATACCGCCGAAGATGTTCACCAAAATGGCTTTAACCCTTGGATCCATTAAAATAATTTCAAACCCTTTTGAAATCATCTCCTCACTGGCGCCGCCGCCGGCGTCCAGGAAATTGGCCGGTTCCGCACCCGCCGCTTTGATCAGATCCATGGTGGCCATGGCAAGGCCCGCGCCGTTCACCATGGCGCCGATGTTGCCGTCCAGGCGGATATAGTTCAGATGAGATTCTTTGGCCATCCGCTCGAGAGGATCCTCTTCACTGGGATCGTCAAGGGCCAGCATCTCTTTCTGGCGAAAGAGCGCGTTGTCATCCAGATTGATTTTGGCATCCACGGCCAGCACCTGATCGTCGGCGGTGATGACCAAGGGGTTGATTTCCACCAATGAGCAGTCGAGGTCGGTAAACACCTTGTAGATACGCCCCATGAGGGACATCAGCTGTTTGATGACGGAAGGGGCCGGTAGGGGATCCAGACGGTAAATGAGGTTTCGGGACTGAAAAGGGAGCCATCCGGTGGCGGGATCAACCGGCGCCTTAAAGATCAGATCCGGCGTTTCTTTGGCCACCTCCTCGATGTCCATGCCGCCGGCCTGGCTGAAAATCATGGTCGGTTTACCCATTTTACGGTCAATGACCATTCCCAAATAAAGCTCTCTTTCGATCTTCACCCCCTCCTCCACCAGAACCTTGCGGACCTTAACACCTTCCGGCCCCGTCTGGGGGGTAATGAGAGACGTTTTTAGAAGGGCATCCGCTACGGCCGCCACCTCCTTGGCCGCAGGAACCACCTTGACGCCGCCCCCTTTTCCCCGGCCCCCCGCGTGCACCTGGGCTTTTACCACCCAGGGAGGCCCGGGGATATCCTTGCATGCCTTTTCAGCCTTCGATAAAGATGTGACCAGCATCCCTTCCGGAACCGGAACATTGAACTGCCGGAAAATCTTCTTTGCCTGGTATTCGTGTATTTTCATGTGAGTCCCTTTTTCTAATGTTGATGGGATGGCACAAAAGATCTATAGGGGACAGTTCCCGTGCCGCCTGGGCGGGATACTCTTCTTTTTGTCCTTCAGCATGATGAGCGCTTTGATCAAACGTGGGCGGGTGTTCTCCGGAAAAATGATCTGATCAATATATCCCAGTTCGGCCGCCTTAAAAGGACTGGCAAAATTGTTCCGATAATCCTCCACCAACTCCTTTCGCTTGGCTTCGGGGTCTTCTGCCTCGGCAAGCTCTTTCCGGAATACAATATTCACCGCTCCCTCAGGTCCCATGACCGCGATTTCAGCCGTGGGATATGCGTAGTTGATGTCACCGCCGTGATGTTTACTGCTCATGACATCATAGGCGCCGCCGTAGGCTTTCCTCGTGACCACCGTGATTTTGGGCACCGTGGCTTCACAGTAGGCGTAGATGATCTTGGCCCCGTGTTTGATGATCCCTCCGTGTTCTTGGCCGACGCCCGGCAGAAATCCGGGAACATCCACAAAGGTAATCAGGGGAACATTGAAGGCATCGCAGGTTCTGACAAAGCGGGCGCATTTCATGGAGGCGTTGATATCGAGACATCCCGCCAGAAATTTGGGCTGATTGGCCACGATCCCCACCGATATGCCGTTTAACCGGCCGAAACCGATGACCATGTTCTGGGCATAGTGCCTTTGCACTTCCAGAAACTGGTTATGATCCAGCACCGAGTGGATGATATCTCTGATGTCGTAGGGGATTCTGGGGTTGGTGGGAACCACATTGTTGAGGGAAGGATCCGTCCGCATGGGGTCGTCGGTGCACGCAATGGCAGGCGGCATTTCCCGGTAATTCTGGGGCAGAAAGGCGAGGATTTCCTTTACCCGGTCCAGGGCCGAATGATCATTTTCTTCGGCGAAATGGGCCACGCCGCTCTTGGTGTTATGGGCCATGGCCCCGCCAAGTGCCTCGGCGGTCACCTCTTCACTGGTAACGGTTTTGATCACTTGCGGGCCGGTGACAAACATATTGCTCGTCTTTTTCACCATGAGGGTGAAGTCCGTGATGGCCGGGGAATAGACAGCGCCCCCGGCACAGGGCCCCATAATGACGGAAATCTGAGGGATGACGCCCGAGGACCACACATTTCGTCTGAAAATTTCACCGTAGCTCCCTAGGGAGACCACCCCTTCCTGAATCCTGGCACCTCCTGAGTCGTTCAATCCGATGACCGGTGCGCCGTTATCAATGGCCAGGTCCATGATTTTGCAGACCTTTTCTCCGAAAGGGCCGCTCAGGGATCCACCGAAAACCGTAAAATCTTGAGAGAAGATGAAAACGGATCGTCCATCAATGGTCCCGTATCCCGTGACAACACCATCTCCAGGGATTTTCTTCTTGTCCATGCCGAAATCCTGGCAGCGGTGGACCACAAACTTGTCGATTTCCTCAAAGCTGCCATCGTCCAGGAGATATTCGATACGTTCCCTGGCGGTCATTTTTCCTTTGGCATGCTGCTGGTCGATCCGTTTCTGGCCGCCACCCAGGGCGGCCTCGCGATTCCTTCTCTCAAGTTCACTGATTTTCTCTTCGATATCCATAGTTAATCTCCTTGGCGGAAATGATGACAGAAATACCTATGATCAGGGGGCATATGCGCAGGGCGCTGTGCCCGGTTTGTCATGAACGGCTCTGTTTCCACCGATGATATTTTTGGAGGTCTTTTTCCAAAAGATGAATGCAGAATAGAAGAATGAGGGCGTCGTCAATTTGCCCGAGGACGGGAATAAAGTCGGAAAGGACATCGAAGGGACTGAGAAAATAGATAATGGTGAAAATGAAAACAGCGATGGACCAAAACGAAACACCACGATATTCCCCTTTCCAATAATCTCTCGCAAGTGCGCCAAGCAGCCTGAGATCCTCAAGCAACCGGCGCCACAAACCGATTTTTATCAGATTATTCCTGAGCATCAGAAAAGCCCCTGCTGAAAAATTTCTCTATCATGCCAGCGTTCTCTGAAAATTTCAATGATTTTCATTGGGTGCCTTCCTGGGATGATTGTCTTTACCGTTCTCAAAAGTCTGAGAACGTAAGATATACGGATGCAGTTCCAGATGCAACCGCAACGTGGCTTTTGAAGGGACTAACCCCTTTTGGGCCTGACCCGGGCCGTGGCCTGGGCTTTCAGCGGATCATCGGGCCAATAGTGCTTGGGGTACCGGCCTTTCAGTTCCTTTTTCACCACATCATAACCGTTCTCCCAGAAACCTGCCAGATCCTGTGTAATCTGGGCGGGACGACCGGCGGGCGAAAGAAGGTGAATCAACAAAGGTTGACGTCCCCCGGCAACGGTCGGGGTGGTTGCAAGACCGAACATCTCCTGCAATCGAACGGCCAGTACCGGTATTGGGTGGTCATAATCAATTGGGATGCGTGACCCGCTGGGAACCGTCAGATGGTTGGGCGCCAGCGTATCAAGAGCCTTTTGCTGGCGGTAGGACAACATGCCGAAAAGCGCATTTTTGAGATCCACCCGGGCAAGATCGCTCAACCGATCCATCTTAAGCAGGTAGGGGCAGAGCCAATGTTCCAATTTGGATACAAGCCCTTGGTCGGAAACATCGGGCCAGGCGTCGTCTTCCCCAAGCAGCCGCCGCAGAAAAGAAACGCGCCCCTGCCACCGGCGAAGTTGCTTATTCCATGGCAGACACCCGATCCCCGCGGTTCTGATACCTTCCAACAAGGCTTTCAGTACTTCTTCGGAATCCGGTTTCGTCAGATGATCGCTACGGAGGATGATGGCCCCCAGTTTCAGTCTTCGTTCCGATGTTACCCGGCCCCGTTCACGGTCCCAGGTGATGACGTCGGCCCTCTTCAAGCGGTTTTGAAACTGTTCGAGAAGGGTACCGAGATCATAGGGCGCTGCTTTATGAATCCTGGCATCACTCCCTTTTCCGTCCAGCTCCGCAGTCACCAGGTATGGCTCCGAAGCGAGCGGGGAGGTCTCATCCAGAAAGGCCCCGCGGCCGCTGTTCAACAGGAATCTCCCCGTGGATCCCTTTCTCAGTTGTGCAATTCGATCCGGATAGGCCCAGGCCAGCAACCGCCCCAGGTCCTCCGTTTCCCCCATATCCTTTCCAATCCCGAGACGCCGGCGCAGATTCCCGGCCACACGCACCACACGCGAAACAACCCCTTCATCCACGTCCCCACCGGCCCGGGAAAGGGGCCGACCCCGCCGGGCCGCACGCACCAGATCAACCCGCAGCCGCAGGTCCGCATCCTGCATGCCCGGCTCAAATCGCACCACATCCCGTTCCGCAAGCAGGGCCGCCACATCGCAGGCGATCGCTCCCACGCCTTCGGATTTCGCTTGCATCAGCATATGGGCCAGTCTCGGGTGAACCGGCAGATCCGCCATTCGCAGGCCATGGGGCGTCACCCTCCCTTCGCCATCCAGCGCATTCAAGGCTTTGAGGAGGCTCCGACCCCGTTGGAAAGCGGCAGGTGGGGGTGAATCGAGCCAACAAAGGGTTTTCGGATCGCTCACGCCCCATGCGGCCAATTGCAGGGCCAGGCCAGAGAGATCCGCCTCCAGGATTTCGGGCCGGTGTGTCGCGGCAAGGGTGCCGTGCATTTGCTCGGACCAGAGCCGAAAACAGAGACCGGGGGCGGTCCGCCCCGCCCTTCCCCGGCGCTGATCGGCCGATGCCCGGGATACGGGGACCGTTACCAGGCGGGTGAGTCCGCTTCGAGGGTCAAACCGCGGGGTCCGTTGCAGGCCGCTATCCACCACCACCCGAATGCCTTCTATGGTCAAACTGGTTTCGGCAATGGATGTGGCCAGGACGATTTTTCGCCGCTTTTCAGGGGATGGCAAAATGGCCATCTCCTGCTCTTTGCGGGTCAGATTCCCAAAAAGAGGGGCAATGCGCCATTTGGGCCCCAGTCCGGCGCCCCGTAATCGCCCGGCGATCCGCCTGATTTCCCCTGCTCCCGGCAGAAAAACCAGGATGCTCCCCTGGTCTTCGCGGGCAGCGCCAAGCACCGCGCCGTAGAGCGCATTCTCCGACCAGCTCGGAGTGTGGCGGCCCACATATCGGGTTTGTACGGGAAAAAGACGCCCCGGACAGGTGATGATGGGCGCACGGTTCAGCAGGGCCGACACCGGTTCCTTTTCCAATGTGGCCGACATGACCAGCAGTTTCAGCCGGGGATTGAGAATCCCCTGGATGTCCAGACACAGGGCCAGGCCCAGATCCGCATCCAGGCTCCGTTCGTGAAATTCGTCAAAGACCACGATGCCCACGCCCTCCATAGACGGGTCTCTTTGCAGCATGCGGGTGAGCACCCCTTCGGTGATCACTTCAATGCGGGTTTTCGGGCCCACACGGCTCTCCATGCGCACCCGGTAGCCAACCGTCTGCCCCACATCTTCATTCAGCATCCGGCTCATGCGCATGGCCGCGGCCCGTGCCGCCAGCCGTCTGGGGGCCAAAACAATTATTCTTTGCCCCGCAAGCCACGGTTCTTCCAGAAGGGCAAGGGGAATACCCGTGGTTTTGCCGGCGCCAGGCAAAGCTTCAAGGAGCACGTTTGGATTTTGGGTAAGCGCCTGTTTCAAATCCTTCAGAACCAGATCAATGGGTAAACCTAAAGCGTTCATGATGATCGTCTGATGCAAAAAATCGGGGGCCAAGAGCATTTCGAGGCCGCTCAATTCATGAGGGCTTTTTGCCGTTGACCGAATCTTTCATGAAGAAATGATATCTGTCAATGACTATTGAACGAACCCTGTATGGGGACAACGACAAAAATGGGTTGCGGTTAAATGGTCTTGTGGGTTAAATTAATATTTGGCCTGATTTCGTTTTTTGTGTTACAGCCTTTCCGGTGAGCGCCTGCAAAAAGGAAAGCGCTTTCAACCCAAAAGGGCATTCCGGCAAAGAGGACCCTTTGAAAACGAAATCATATCGCCTTTTTTTTTACTTGAAATGGATTTTGCATATTATTACAATATAATTATATTTAAGCATCGGCGCTTAATGGGAAACGGCCGGTTTTTGGGGCGGTATTCCACTAAGAACCCGAGGCATCAGTTTACGGAAGGAGATCCTCAATGACCGAAAACTTGAAAGGGTCCGTACTGGTTGTGGGGGGCGGCATTGCCGGCATGCAGTCGGCCCTGGATCTGGCCAATTCAGGCTATTATGTCTATCTGCTGGAACAACGTCCGTCCATCGGCGGGGCCATGGCCCAACTGGATAAGACCTTTCCCACCAATGATTGCGCCATGTGAATCATTTCTCCCAAACTGGTCGAGGTCGGCCGGCATTTAAACATCGAACTGATTACCTACGCGGACCTTGAGTCGGTGGACGGTTCTGCGGGTAATTTTAAGGTCAGAATCAAAAAGCGCGCCAGAAGTGTCGACATGAACCGCTGCACCGGTTGCGGAAGTTGTGTCGAGAATTGTCCGGTTACCCACCAGGGAATTGCCCTTAAACGGGCCTAGCAGTCCCCTTAAAATCTTATGAACCGGCAAAAAAGTACAAAGGGCGGTCTGCCGCATTCACGGAGTGTTTATTGAATATGAATGGAACCCAACCAAACAAAAAGGATGTTGACCCGGCCATCGATTATCTGGCCCTGGACCAAATGGTGGACGAAGAATTTGATAATGATAAGGAAAACCTGATCATGATCCTCCAGGCCATTCAGGCCCAATTCAATTATCTGCCGCGCCCGGTCCTGGCCTACCTGTCAGAGAAGATCGGCATCCCACTGAGTCGCATTTACGGGGTGGCCACCTTTTACAGTACCTTCAGTCTTGAACCGCGGGGAAAGAATATCATCAACATCTGCCTGGGCACCGCCTGCCATGTGCGGGGGGCCGGCAAGGTACTGGAAAGGATTGAAGACACGCTTGATGTTGAAAACGGCAAAACCACCAGTGATGGTCAGTTCACTTTGGAATCGGTGAGATGCATCGGTTGCTGCAGTCTCGGGCCGGTGGTGAAAATCAATGAAGATGTTTACGGTCGGATCGGGTCGGAAGATCTGAAAGAGATTCTGGATCATTATGGGGAAACCCATGCGGAACAGGGTAATTGAAATGAAGATTCAGCGAATAACGGATATCGAAGAAACAGGTCGTGACCATCTTTTGACCCTCTATGTGCCGAAGGTGCTGACCGTCAATACGGGAATGGCTTCCTGCGGTATTGCAGCCGGGGCCGACAAGACCTTCAAAAGAGCCGTCGAAGAATTTGAAAATGATGAGAATATTCAGTTTCGAAGCACCGGATGCCTGGGGTTCTGTGAAATGGAGCCCCTGGTGGAGATCTACCAGAAAGACGGGCCCAGGGTTGTCTACAAGAACGCCACCCAAGAGAAGATTGTCGATATTATCAATGGATACCGGGAGAATGTTTTTGACAGGAAACTGGTTCTGGGGCAGATGCGGGACCCGCGGTCCATCATGGATCAGGAAGTTTCGAATCCCCTCGAAAAGGTAGCACCGGCCCAGGAAGTCCCCTTTCTTGAAGATATCCCTTTCTATGATCGGCAGGTCAAGATCGCCCTTCGTAACTGTGGTTACATCGACCCTGAAAGAATAGAGGAATATATGGCAAGGGGGGGATACAAAGCATTTCTTTCCGCCCTCAAGGAGAACAAGCCCGAAAAAATCATCGCCGCGATCAAGGATTCGGGATTGAGAGGCCGCGGAGGCGGTGGTTTTCCCACGGGAATCAAATGGGAGAGCTGCGCGGCCCATGATGGCGAACGCTACATCATCTGCAACGCCGATGAAGGAGACCCGGGCGCCTACATGGACCGGAGTATTCTGGAAGGGGACCCCCATGCCATCGTGGAGGGAATGCTCATCGCAGGGCTGGCCATCGGCGCATCCAAAGGGTTTATCTATGTCCGCAATGAATACCCCCTGGCGGTAAAGCGCCTGGTGACCGCCATCCGGCAGGCCACCGAATACGGGCTCCTCGGCCGTCACGTGGCCGGGTCGGATTTTTCCTTTGAAATGAAGATCTCAACCGGTGCCGGCGCCTTTGTCTGTGGCGAATCCACGGCCCTCATGGCATCCCTCGAAGGGGAGGTGGGACGTCCCAGGGCCAAATATATTCACACCGTGGAAAAGGGCTTTCGCGAGAGCCCGTCAAACTTGAACAACGTGGAGACCTATGCCAACGTGCCGGCCATTCTGGGCAAAGGGGCCGAATGGTTCGCGGGTTTGGGGACGGGTCACAGCAAGGGTACCAAGGTCTTCAGCCTGGTGGGCAAAATCAAAAACACCGGATTGGTGGAAGTCCCCATGGGCACCAGCCTTCGCAATATCATCTACGATATCGGCGGTGGCATCCCCGGGAAGAAGGCCTTTAAGGCCGTTCAGACCGGTGGTCCTTCGGGAGGATGCATACCGGAGGAATACCTCGATCTGGGCGTTGATTTCAGTGAACTGGCCAAGGTGGGATCCATCATGGGGTCCGGTGGCATGATCGTGATGGATCAGGACACCTGCATGGTGGATGTTGCAAGGTATTTTTTGGACTTTTTGAAAGAAGAGTCCTGCGGCCAATGCAACCCCTGCAGGGAAGGGATCAAACGGATGCTGGAGATCCTAAACCGCATTTGTGCGGGAGAGGGACGGGAGGGGGACATCGATCTCCTGGAAGAGCTTGGCGGCATGGTCCAGAAATTCTCCCTCTGCGGTCTGGGCACCTCGGCGCCAAACCCGGTGCTCACCACCATCAAATATTTCAGGGACGAGTACGAAGCCCATATCCTGGACAAAAAGTGTCCCGCGGGCATCTGCAAGCCCTTGTTTCATTATGAAATCGATGAGAACGCCTGTACCGGCTGTACCCTGTGTGCGCGGAAATGCCCCAAGGAAGCGGTCACGGGGGAGAAGAAGAAACCCCACACACTGGACCTGGAAAAATGTATTAAATGCGGCATCTGCTACGATGTCTGTAAGTTTGGTGCCATAGCAATTGTATAGACGCTTTTAACAATTAGCGCTTGGACGATGCCAGCTAATCGCTATCTGAAGGGATCACCCATGATAACATTTAGAATCAATGACAAGGAAGTTCACGGAGAGGAAGGGGCGTACATTCTGGATGTTGCCAAAGCAGCGGGCATCGAAATCCCCACCCTCTGTCATCATGAAGCGCTAACGCCCGCGGGCATGTGCCGATTGTGCACCGTCGAGCTTTTTGACGGACGAAAAACCCGATTTGTGACGGCCTGCAACTATCCCATCTGGGAGGGGATGGAGGTCTTTACGGATTCCGAATCGGTGATTCAAGGGCGAAAACTCATCGTGGAACTGTTACTTGCCCGGTGTCCCGATGTTCCGATACTGAAAGCGCTGGCCCTAACGTACGGCATCGAAACGCCCCGCTTTGCGCCGGAGGGAGATGACTGCATCCTTTGCGGCCTCTGCGTCCGCATGTGTGAAAAAATGGGGAACAATGCCATCAGCCTGACGGGACGCGGCGTTGAGATGAAGGTGGATACGCCTTTCCATGTGCAGACGGACGTCTGCATGGGGTGCGGCGCCTGCGACTCGGTCTGTCCCACGGGCCATATCAACCTGGAGAAAATTGCTTCCCGCCAGGTGAAAATGATCCCTTCCGAATATGATATGGGACTTCGGGGCCGGAAACCGATCTATGTTCCCTATGCACAGGCCATTCCCAATACGCCGGCCATCGACCGGGACATGTGCATGCACTTCAAGACCGGCGAATGCCAGGTGTGCAAGGAATTTTGCGGCGTTGACGCCATCGATCATCGCCAGGAAGACGAGACCATTGAGTTGGAGGTTGGGTCCATCATTCTGGCGCCCGGTTTTGAGCCCTTCGATCCCTCCGGCATGACCCATTACGGCTATGGGCGCCATCCCAATGTGATGACGGCCATGGAGTTTGAACGCATCCTGTCCGCCTCGGGGCCCACCATGGGGCACCTCACGCGGCCCTCTGATGGCAGGGCGCCCAGGTCGATCGCCTGGATCCAGTGCGTGGGCTCCAGGGAAGAACACCGTTGCGACCACGCCTACTGTTCCTCCGTATGCTGCATGTATGCCGTCAAGGAAGCGGTCATCGCAAAGGAGCATGCGGGAAGCGATCTGGATTGCACCATCTTCTACATGGACATGCGGACCCACGGCAAAGACTTTGAGCGCTATTACGATGATGCGAGAAACAAGCACGGGGTACGGTTTATCAAGTCCCGGGTGCCGGCCATCGATACCGTTCAGGGACGGGACGATCTGTTAATTACCTATGTTAACGACGAAATGGTGCCCATGACGGAGTCCTTTGACCTGGTGGTCCTTTCAGTCGGCATGGAAACCCCTGAACAACTGAAAAGCCTGGCCTGGAAGCTGGACATTGACTTGACCCCGGGCCATTTCTGTGCCAGCGATTCATTTCACCCCGTTGCCACATCCCGGGAAGGGATCTTTGTAAGTGGTGCCTTTGCGGGCCCCAAAGATATTCCCCAATCGGTGGTGGAAGCCAGTTCCGCGGCGGCCGAGGCGGGTGCGCTCTTAAAGGACGCTCGAAATACCCTTACCAGGCAGGAGACCTTTCCCGAAGAACGGGTCATTGCCGGTGAACGGCCCCGAATCGGCGTCTTTGTGTGCCAATGCGGTATCAATATCGGCGGCGTGGTGGATGTTCCGGCTGTCAGAGATTACGCGGCATCGCTTCCCTATGTGACGTATGTGACCGACAACCTCTACACCTGTTCCCAGGATACCCAGGAAACCATGGCCAAAGTCATTGTGGAGAATGACTTAAACCGTATTGTGGTGGCGGCCTGCACCCCCAAAACCCATGAATCGCTGTTTCAGGAGACCCTCGTTGCGGCTGGTCTCAACAAATACCTCTTTGAAATGACCAACATACGGAACCAGGATTCCTGGGTCCATAAGAATGATCCGCAAATGGCCACGGAAAAGGCCCGGGATCTGGTGCGCATGGCGGTGGCAAAGGTGGCCCTCATGGAACCGCTTACCGAGGCGGAACTTGAGATCGACCAGCGCGCCCTGGTGGTGGGTGCCGGCATTTCCGGCATGACCGCCGCGCTCAGCCTGTCAAAGCAGGGATACGGCGTCTGCCTGGTTGAGCGGGAGCCTTTTCTGGGAGGGCAGGGGAGCCTTCTCAATAAAACGTGGAAAGGCGAAGACGTGCAGGCAAATCTTTCCCACATGATCGATGAGGTCCGCTCAGACCCCAATATCGATCTCCGCATGGGCACTGAACTGGGGGGCGTTCATGGATTCGTGGGGAATTTCAAAACGACACTGATCAGCGAAGGCCGGGAAGAAGAGGTGGCGCACGGTGTGGCGGTGCTGGCAACCGGTGCTTTCGAAGCAAGACCGGCGGAATATCTTTACGGCGAAGACGAGCGGGTGGTCACTCACTTGGAACTGGATCAGCGGTTTATGGGAAAGGATCCCACCCTCAAGGAGATGAAGTCGGCGGTTTTCATTCAGTGCGTGGGCTCCAGAGAGCCCGAGCGTCCCTACTGTTCGCGGGTCTGCTGCAGCCATGCCATGGAAAGCGCCCTTCATCTAAAAAACCTGAAACCCCATATGCGGGTGGTGGTCCTTTACCGTGACATTCGAACTTACGGGGAGCGGGAATACCTGTACCGGGACGCCAGAAATGCCGGTGTTCTCTTCATCCCCTACCGCATGGATGAAAAGCCGCGGGTATCAAAGGGGGTGAATGCCCTCAACATCGAAGTGAGGGACCCTCTGCTGGGAGAGAATGTGAAACTGACGGCCGATCTGCTTTGTCTGGCCTCCGCCATTGTGCCCTATCGGGATGAGGCCCTTGCTCAGATGTTCAAGGTTCCCATGAATGAGGACGGCTTTTTCGTGGAAGCCCACGCCAAACTGGGGCCTTCGGAGTTTGCAACGGATGGGGTCTTTCTGTGCGGTATGAATCATTATCCCAAACCCATCGATGAATCCATCGCCCAGGCCCTGGCCGCGGCAAGCCGGGCCGTGACCCTACTGGCCCGAAAAACCATTCGAATGAGCGGGACCGTGGCCCAGACCGATCCGGCCCAGTGCAGCGGTTGCGGGGTGTGTCTTTCCATCTGCCCCTACGGCGCGCCGGCGTCAAGGGAAAAGGACCCCTTTGCCGGCCGGGCTGAAATCAACCCGGCATTATGCAAGGGATGCGGGTTGTGCGTGGCTTCCTGCAGATCGGGAGCACTCAACCTCAAGGGTTTTGGCGAGAATCAGATTATGGCGATGATCAATGAGATTTAATTTGAAGTGCTTAGGAGGACACCAATATGGGAGCCGTTGATCTGGACCGGTGCGATCCCGGATTTAGAGAGGAATTGTCCCGACAGCCCGAAGCGGAGAGAATATCCGCCTGTTTCACGTGCCGCACCTGCGTTGCCGGATGCCCCATGTCGGCCGTGGATGACGCTTTCAATCCGGCAAGAATCATTCGCATGGCCCTTTACGGAATGAAAAAGGAGATCCTTGAAAGCCCTTTCATATGGCTCTGTTCCAGTTGCTATACCTGCCAGGAAAGATGTCCGCAAGGGGTCAGGATTACGGATTTCATGACGCTTCTAAAGAACATGGCCGTCAAAAGCGGCCATGAACCGACAGGCATCAGGGCACAGATGGATCTCACCAAAGGGCAGGGGAGAATCTATCCATTGGATGATTTTGATAACAAAAAGCGGAAAAAGGCGGGACTGCCCAGGCTTCCCACCTCCTGCGAAATGATTCGGGAACTCTTTCCGGAACAGGCGTAATAGGAACATCTTTATGAAATATGCACTCTTTTTAGGCTGTACCATCCCAGCGAGGGCCCGGAACTATGAACTCTCCGCGAGACGGGTGGCGGAAAAAACGGGCGTAGAACTGGTGGATGTTGAAAACTTCATCTGCTGCGGTTTTCCCACGAAAGCGGGAGACATGGATGCGTCCCTTTTGATGGCCGCTTACAACATGGCCCTGGCCCGGCGGCAGAATCTGGATATCTGCTCCCTTTGCAGTTCCTGCACGTCGGCCCTGTCAGAGGCGGCGCACCATTTGTCCGAAAACGAAGAAGATCTTGAGAAAGTGAATCAGCGGTTGTCCGCCGTGGGATTGACCTATAAGGATTCGCCCAGGATCCGGCATTTCGGGCGGGTGTTGTTTGAAGAGGTGGGGGCACAAAAAATCAAGGAGCATTTTGTAAAGGACCTGAGCGGGCTGAGAATTGCGGTCCATTACGGTTGTCACTATCTGAAACCTTCGGAAATCCACGGCGGTTTTGATGATCCGGAAAATCCCGCCTCCCTGGAATCACTGGTGGCACTGACCGGTGCATCGGTTGTGGATTATGCAGGGAAAAAGACCTGTTGCGGCGGTCCGGTGCTTCCGGTGGATGAAAAACTGGCCGTGCAGGTGACCAAGGGAAAGCTGGACAACCTGAAGGAAGCGGGGGCCCATGCACTTTGTCTGGTGTGCCCGTTCTGCGCTGTCATGTACGATGGAAACCAGAAAAGCATTGAATCCGCATATGAGACCGAATACAAAATACCGGTGCTCTATCTGACCCAAGTGCTGGGCATGGCCATGGGATTTGGCCGCAAGGAGCTGGGTCTCAATATGAATGTTGTTAAAACCAAGGATCTTCTCAAACCGTATGTCTAACCTTCATAAGAAGGAGCTATCAAAATGGCTGTCTATCTGGTTCAGCACGGCTTGCACCTGCCCGAGGAGATCGATCCGCAGCGGGGTCTGTCGGATGAAGGCAAAGCCCATGTGAAACGCATCGCGGCGGTGGCCAAGGGGTATAAATTCCCGGTGTCGGCCATTGTCCACAGCGGCAAGAAAAGGGCTCTGGAGACCGCTCTTATATTTGCCGAGGCCCTTGCACCTGAAGGGGGCGTTACGGAGATGGCGGGACTCAAACCCATGGATGATGTAAAGGCTTTTTCAGAGACCCTGGATTCCAGAAGCAACCGACTGTTTGTTGGCCATCTCCCATTCATGGAAAGACTGACGGCGTATCTCGTCACCGGCGATGAGAAACGTCCGATCTTTCAATTTCAAAATGGCGGGATTGTCTGTCTGGGCAGATACCGGGACCAGGGCAGCTGGGTGATCCGTTGGACCCTCATGCCCAACATCTCTTAATTTTTCCAAATCGTCGCTCAAAGGAATATCTTTCCTCAGCCCCTTCCCATAGCGGTGTAATGCCATTTTACGTCGAGTGGGTATTGGCGGGCATCGTGCTTACGGCACTCATCTTTGCGATGGCCGCAATTTCAACGGCTTTTGAATACGGAACGGACAAGCTGGCGCGGCCGGTAATTCTACTGGTGGTGTTGATGATGGGTGCGGGCACCCTCTATTTGTTTATGGTCTGCCGGTTTGGAGAAACGCCCTACAAAAAAAGCTTGATACCCTGGGTGGTTCTCGTGGGCCTTGCCATGCGGGTCGGTATGTTCGGTTCCACGCCCATGCTGGAGGACGACCACTATCGATATCTGTGGGATGGCGCGGTTTTGGCGAATGGTTTCAACCCTTACAGCCATGCACCTTCCCAATTTGTTCCGGACAAAACCCCCAATCCTGCGGATCCACTTCACCGGCTGGCCACCAAAAGCGGTGATGTCATTCACAGAATCAATTATCCCTGGCTCAGGACCATTTATCCGCCGGTACCCGCGGCTGCCTTCGCACTTGCCCATATGATTAGGCCGTGGAGCCTGAATGCCTGGCGCCTCGTTCTTCTGGGCGCGGATCTGGCCACCCTTTTTCTGCTCTTCATGATTTTGAAACGACTGAACCTGTCGATGACGGGCATCATGATATACTGGTGGAATCCCCTCCTGGTAAAGGAGATTTATAACTCCGTGCATATGGATGTTCTGATACTCCCCATCATTTTGAGCACTCTTTTGCTCTCTTATGGGTCCAGGCCTGTCCTGGCTTCGGGCGTTCTCGGGTTGGCCGTGGGAACAAAATTCTGGCCGGCCCTGCTTCTTCCGGCGATACTGAGACCTTTTGTGAGTGATTTTAAACGGCTCGTTCCAGCACTATTGGTTTTCGGATGCGTTTCTTTGACCATGTTTCTTCCTTTCTACCTTGCCGGACTGGATACCAGTTCCGGATTCAGGGTTTACGGGACCTCCTGGGAGATGAACGACTCCTGTTTCATGGCCATCGCTTGGGGCGTAAGACACGTTATCGAGATCTTCGGCCTTGATGCAGACCATGCCGGGTTCGCTGCAAGGGCGGTCGTCTTTTCCATCCTCATCGCCTGGACCCTTTGGATTATCAGAGTCAAGGACACCCATAGCGCGGAGACAGCCCAAAGGTGCCTGCTCATCACCGCAGCCATCTATCTGCTTAGCCCCACTCAGTATCCTTGGTATTTTCTGTGGCTCTTGCCGTTCTTGGCAATTGTTCCCAAAATGTCATTGTTGATTCTGACGCCGTTGCTCTCCCTTTACTATCTCAGATACTATCTGAGCCCGAGAGGTTTTTCCGGGATCCACGACCAGGTGGTTGTCTGGGTGGAGTTTGGGCCGGTATGGTGTCTGCTGTTATGGGAGGGGTATCGGAATCGCGGAGAATCGCCGGTAGAGGTGGTCAATGCTAAATGGAACCGTTCTTGATAGAGAGTCCCACCAGATACTGCCCCTTAAAGCGGCCGTTTTCAAGATAAGTGATGTGCCGGATTTCGGTTTTCATTCTTTCGGGCGTTTTGTCCACTTTGTGCGGGTTGTAGATCATATCCAGGATTTGCCCGACTTTCAGAAAGGTGAGTGCTTTTGAGCCCTTGTTTACGAGAATTCCCAATCCGGATGGGGACACGTCCCGAACCCTGAATTGAAAGAGAGGATCCCGACTGCTGATTGAGAACTCCACACTGTGATATTGTTCCAGAAGCGTCCGTGGTTCAGACCTTGGTTCGGCGGTTTTTTCTTTTCCTTTTTTCATGGCGAGCATCCGTTTTTTCCGTCCAACGATGGATGAAGCCCGATTTTTTCCAGTGGAACCGAGCTTCTACCGAGTTTGAAACTTGCATCCGGGAAAATTGTATTATACTATTCCACACGCTTTAAATGGGTTCTAGGTTTGCGAATCGCTTTTAAACGATATAATGCGTAGTCGTATTAAATATAGTCTAATATATTAGCATGATCTGTTCCTAATTGCACTATAATAAAGCGTTTCCATACGTTAGAGAGATTTCCCATTGGCGCATTACGGGTCCCATGGATGCAGGGCGCCGTTCATGACCACTGATGTCCGCTTTTTCAATTCCAAGCGAGGTAGACGTTGCGAATAACCCTCAAACAAAACATTCTTTTCATGGTCGCCATAATTACCTTTTCCTCCATACTCGGATGCATACTGCTGATCCAGAACGCCCAAAGGATCGGCGAGCGTTTACAGATTGAAACAGAGGAAAGGATTCGCGCCGTTGTGGGAAAAAATGCCGAGCGGATCGAATCAACAATGCGGGTTATGGAAAAAAACGCCACTGATCTGGCAACGGCGGGAGAGGCTTTTTACGCCATTGTCCACGGGACGGGCCAGGATATCACAAAGGAGATCGAAGGTTATCTGATCAACAATTTCAAAAAACTGCCGGCTTCCATCGGGGGTGGTCTCTGGTATGAACCGAACGTTCTTTTTAAGGACAAAGAACGGTTTGGCCCGTACGCCTATCGGGAAAACAACCAGGTGCTGTTTACCTGGGATCTCAATACGCCGGAATATGATTACCACAATCAGGACTGGTACCGTATGGCCATTCCGGGAGACTGGGACCGGAATCGGAAGCGGCCGTCAGATATTTACTGGACGGATCCCTATTTTGATCAGGCGGCCACCAACGCCCTGATGATTACCGTTGATGCTTTAATGTATGATTCAAAAGGGAGCATTATCGGAATGTCAACGGTGGACTTCAGTCTGGAAAAGCTTCAGAGCATGGTCGGCAAAATGACGGTCACGGGAAACTCCCGGCCCTTTGTGGCGGATCTTTCCAGTCGGCTGCTGATATCATATCCGGCAAATCCCATGAAGGTGCTGCAAAGAATAAAGAGCCTTAAGTGGGGTGACGCCATCTCTTTGGGAGATGACAAAAAACCGAAAGAAATTCTGGTCAAAAAGATGAACATGGACGGAAAGGATTATTCGCTTTTCTACACCTTAACAAATACCGGGCAGGTGATGGGCATTCTGGCGCCCCATAAAGAACTCTATGCGACGATCAATGAACTCAACCGTGCCAATATGGTGACATTCGCAGCGGTGATTGCTTTTCAGGTTCTGCTGTTTTTAGTGATTGCTTTTTTTACGGTGAGGCGTATCTGTAACCCCATCAGCAATCTGACGCTTGTTGCGCGGGAGATTGCAAACGGAAAACTGGTTGATGCCAAAAAAGCACTGGACAAACTGCATGACAGGTTTGCATCCAGCCGGGATGAAACAGGCCTTTTGTTTTCAGCCTTTCAACGCATGGTCGAAAAACTGAGCGTCTTGATCGGCCAGATTCAGCAGTCAGGCAGTCAGGTGACGTCTTCTTCCACCGAGATCGCAGCGTCTTCGAGGGGATTGGAGGCAACCATGAACCAACAGGCCGCATCAACCAACCAAGTCAGCGCATCGTCGAGAATGATTTCCAAGACAGCGGAAAACCTTTCTGGTACTGTGGATGACGTGTCCACAGCCATCACTGACACGGCAGCGTTGGCGGAGGCAGGGCAGGCAGGGCTTTCGGGTATGGAATCATCCATGCAGGATGTTCTCGAGGGAACGGCGTCTGTTTCTTCCAAGCTGGAAGCCATGAAAAAAAATGCCCTTGTTATCAGTTCCATAGTGGTGACCATCACCAAAGTGGCGGATCAGACCAACCTGCTCAGCCTCAACGCCGCCATTGAAGCGGAAAAAGCCGGGGAATACGGATTGGGATTTTCAGTGGTGGCCAATGAAATCAGGCGATTGGCGGACCAGACCGCGGTAGCGGCCTTGGATATCGAGGACATGGTCAACGAGATGGAAAAATCCGTGTCCCAAGGAACCTCCGAAATGGAGATGTTCAGTGGCGTTGTTCAATCCACGGCCCGGAAAATGAATGAAATCGGCACCCAACTGGGCGGCATTATGGACAAAGTCAGAACCCTGCCGCCGGGATTTGAGGCCGTCAGCAAGGGGATGTGGGAGCAGTCGAGAAGTGCCGGCCAGATCAGCGAGACCATGGACCATTTGAATACCGCCACCCAGGACACGCTGGAATCCCTGCGAGAATTCAAAATCGCCACGGAAGATCTCAACGAAGCGGCTCTGGGGCTTCAGGAACAGGTGTCGCGGTTCGAGGTGCTTTAGGCAAGGCCGTCAAGTGAACAGGCGGAGGATTACGTAACTATGAAACTCACGTTGAAGCACAAAGTGATTGGACTTCCGGTTTTTGCGGCTGTTCTGCCCGTTCTGGTGATGCTGGTGCTGACGATCTTTGAGGAAAGAAAGGTCACGGGAAGAATTGAAGGGGAACTGGAAGTCCTTGCCAGACAAAACATCGAACATTTGGCCCTTGCCGTCTACAATACCTGTGAGGCCACCAGCAAAATGGTAGAGAAATATCTCGATATGAGGCTTACGGATGCCACCGCTTTTTTTGAAGACATGGGGGGATTTTCACTGTCATCGGAAACCGTTTCAATTAAGGCTTTGAATCCGGCTACCCATAAGGAAAAAGTGGTTTCCGTTCCCAAAATGATGATTGCCAAAGTGTTCGAGCCCGTTACCTACATCGATGTGATCCGTGACAAGTTTGGGGGTAATTACGGCCTGTTTCAGAGGATTAATGACAAGGGCGACATGGTATTGATCACTTCCACCATTTCATCCGGCAAAAACGAGAAGGTAAAAAACCTCTATCTCCCAGCATCCGAAGACAATGTCCCCAATCCGGTGATTCAGCGGATACTGCAAAAGCAGGTCTTTCATGGCATCGCCGATCTGGCGGACGGTTGGCATTTCACCGCCTGTAAGGGTATTTTAAACAAAGAGGGCAAAATCATCGGGATGCTCTTCACCGAAGCGCCCTTTCAGACCCCTGCATCACTTCGTCAGGCCATTATGGACATGAAGGTGGGCAAAAGCGGGTATGTTTATGTACTGGGGGGCAAACATAATTTTCACCGGGGACATTATATCATATCCAGACGGGGGGAGCGGGACGGTGAAAGTCTGTGGGATTCGAGGTCAGCGGACGGCAGTCACTTTATCAGATCCATTGTGGAAAAGGCCGTTAAGCTGAAGAAAAATGAAGTGGCCTTCGAAAGATATACTTGGAAAAACCCGGAAGATGTCGCTTCCAGATGGAAAGTGGCGGCGCTGACCTATTTTGAGCCCTGGGACTGGGTCATCGGGGCCGGCACTTATGAAGATGACTATTATACGGTCAAAAAGAATGTTGAAAGCGTCATGACGGAAATGCTCTGGGTGCTGGCCATGAGTGGTATCGTGATGCTGATACCCATTGTGGCCACGGCGCTTTTCTTTGGAAACAAAATCTCCCGGCGGATCACCCAAATAACGGGCATTGCAGGAGAGATTGCCAAAGGGAACCTCTCAGCGGCGGCGGAAGCCGTCAAAAGCATTGTAACGGGCCTCGGCCCTGAAAAAAAGACCTCTTCGGACGATGAAACGGGTCTATTGCTGGTCTCCATAAAAAGAATGACCGAGAGCCTCAATGCCCTTGTTGGGCAGGTTCAGCGCTCCGGTATTCAACTCACCGCTTCCTCAACGGAGCTGGCTGCCACGGCAAAACAGCAGCAGGCCGCCGTGAGCCAGCAGGAAGAGGCCACAAACCGGGTGCGCAGGGCCGCGGCGGAGATTTCCAGCGTGGCCAACCAACTGGAGGCAACCATGCAGCAAGTGGCCGAAAGGTCTCAGGAAACCGCAGGATTTGCCAGCAAGGGCCAGACGGATCTGGCACGCATGGAAGATGCCATGCGTCACATGGAAGCCGCATCCCGATCCATTTCGGGGCGGCTTGAAGCCATCAACGAGAAGGCTGAAAACATTACCAACGTGGTGACAACCATCACCAAAGTGGCGGATCAGACCAACCTGTTGAGTTTGAATGCCGCCATAGAAGCGGAGAAAGCGGGCGAATACGGCAGAGGTTTCAATGTGGTGGCACGGGAGATCAGACGGTTGGCGGATCAGACGGCCATCGCGACCCTCGATATAGAGCAGATGGTGGCAGGCATGCAGTCCGCCGTTTCCGCAGGCGTCATGGAGATGGACAAGTTTATCGCCGAAGTAAAACTGAGCGTGGAAGATGTGGGCAAAATCAGCGGTCAACTGGCCCGGATCATTCAGCAGGTTCAGACCCTTTCGCCCAGTTTTGACGACGTTAACGTGGCCATGGGACACCAGTCCGAGAATGCCAGTAAAGTCAATGGCGCTGTTGCCAGATTGAGTGATGAAATCCGTACCACCGCCGAATCCCTAAAGGAGACCTTTCAGGCCATCGAACAACTGAACGAAGCCGCAAGGGGGTTGCAGCAGGAAGTTTCCCATTTCAGCGTCAGTGAGAAAGAGAATGCGCAGGAATAGAAGTGGGTGAAGGATGAAAAGGGGCGTTGCATGATCATTTCAAAAAAGGCGTTCAAGGTTTTGCTGATGGCCGTTTTGGTGGGCCCATGGCTTTCTTCCGATTCCCGCGCGGCACCCAAGGAGTTAACGTTTGCCGTGGGCTTGGCCCTGGCACCTTACAATATTCCGGAAAAGAACTGTGGCATTGAATTGGATATCGTCCGTGAGGCCCTGGCATTAAAAGGGTATCGGGTAAAGACAAAGTACGTCCCTTTTGCACGCAGAATCCTCGAGATTTCCAATGGAGAAGTGGACGGCGTCCTAACCGTAAACGAGAATTCGGATCTGGATGTTTTCCTGTCCGATCCCCACATCGCCTGTGAAAATGTGGCGGTAAGCCTTAAGAAGAACAATTTCAACATCGAAAAGACCATTGATCTCAAGGACAAAAGCATCCTGACCTTTCAAAACGCCAAAAAGTATCTGGGAAAAGAATTCCTGGCGGCGGCAGAAGCTTCCCCCGACTATCGCGAAATCAGCAAGCAGGAGCTTCAAATCAATCTGCTGTACGGTGATCGTGTGGACGTCATCGTTCTGGACAAGTATATCTTCTACCACCACCGGGAAAACAATAGAATGGTGGACACGTCACAACCGATTGATATTTGGTATGTTTTCGAGGAAATACCCTTTCGTGTGGGGTTTGTGGATGAAAAAGTCAGGGATGATTTCAATGACGGTTTGAGACAACTCCGCGAGAGCGGTCGTTATGATGAGATTATCAGAAAATACATTTCAAAGTGATCAAATGAGGCGGCAATGAAAAACTGGAGCATCGTCACAAAACTGGTGGCATCAACATCGGGTATCGTGTGTCTTCTGGTGTTGTTGGGGGGGTATATCCTGATCCGTTTTGAGATCGAGATGGTCGATTCCTTTACGGATGAAATCCTGAGGGGTTACCATGAACTCATCAACAACCGGGAGATGGAGGAAAAGAGGTCGCTTAAGCGGAGCATCCATTTCAGTACCCAGATTCTAAATGGCATCGGAGCCGCCTATCTCTACAATCTGGATCAGGAGGGTCTCAAAGCCTCCCTGAGACCTTTCATGGAATATGATCAAATCGTTGCCATCGTGGCCCTGGACGAACGGGAGAAACCCTTTGCCGCTGCCTGGCGAAACCCGGACGTGGAGATCGGAAACGAACTCCCCAAAGACCTTTCCCTGAATGAGGATCTTTCATCCAAGGCGGTCTGCTATCGGGGTGAGAAGAAAATCGGTTCTTTTGAGATTTTCTATTCGGACAAGCTCTTAAAAGAGCGAATCGAGGCCCTCAAGGAGGAGGCGTCCAAAGACGCGGAATTGTTTGAAGCCCATTCCCATTCTCAATTGGAGAAGGCCATCTTGAATCAGAGTATCGGGGTGATTCTTATCCTCCTAGCGTTGGCGGCCACTCTGATATTCTTCCTGCGTGCTCTCGTCCTAAAACCCCTCAAGAATATTTCAAGGATTGCGAAGCAGCTCTCGGACTTTAATCTCGCGGTGGGGATCGACACGCAACGACGGGATGAGGTGGGTGCCCTGTTAAGCGCCATCAATGATATGGCGGCCTCTTTTCGAATGGTACTGGGGCAGGTCCAGCGTTCAGGCATACAGGTGACATCTTCCTCCACGGAGCTGGCCGCGACCGCCAGGGAGCAGGAGACCACCATGAGCAACCAACTGACGTCCACCAAGAAGGTGGTGGTGGCGGTAGAAGAAATATCCGAGGTATCCAATGAACTGGTAAAAACCATGGACCAGGTGGCCGCCATGAGCCAGGAAACCGCTGGCTTTGCATCCAAGGGGCAGTCTGATCTGGGGCGGATGGAATCGGCCATGCGCAACATGGAAACGGCTTCCAAATCCATTTCCGGCCG